>JAZBPF010000523.1:0-6149 GCA_036351515.1 Pseudomonadales bacterium
CGGACCGCGACCTGCAGCTCCTCGAGCATGCGGGCACCGACGGCATTCATCACCTCGGGGTGGTTGAAGCGCAGGACCGCGACCTTGCCGTCGTAGTCGAGCGCGATCTTCTCGTAGGCCATGGGGTCTCTCCGTGGCGGTGGCGCGCGGACCCGGCGCCGGGTCCGCGGCCGAGCGCGGTCGTCAGGCCGAGGCGGCCTTGTTCGGGTTGATGAAGCCGAAGAGCACGCCGGCGACCTTGCGCATCTGGATCTCCTCGGAACCTTCGGTGATCCGGTAGCGGCGGTGGTGCCGGTAGATGTGCTCGAAGGGCTTGTGGCGGCTGTAGCCGATGCCGCCGTGCACCTGCATGGCCCGGTCGGCGGCGTCGCAGACGAGGCGGTTCGCCCGGTAGTTGCACATGGACACCTTGTCCGAGAGGTAGATGGCCACCTCCTTCTTGGACATCTGGTCCATCTGCCAGGCGGTCTTGTAGACCAGGTTGCGGATCATCTCGCACTCGGTGTGCAGCTCCACGAGCGGGAACTGGATCGCCTGGTTCGAGGCGAGTGGCTTGCCGAAGGGGGCACGCTCGCGGGCGTACTTCACGGACTCGTCGATGCAGAACTGGGCCGCGCCCACGCCGGAGGCGGCCTGGCGGATCCGGTTCTCGTGCACGAAGTGCTGCGCGACCGCGAGGCCGTTGCCCTCCTCGCCGAAGATCGCCGTCTCCGGGACCCACACGTTCGTGAAGGACACGCGGGGATGGTCGGTCGGCATGTTGAAGGTCCAGAGGTACTCCTCGATCTTCACGCCAGGATCGTCGCAGGGCACGACGAAGCAGGTGATGCCGCGGGCGTCCCCGTCCTTGCCGCCGGTGCGCGCGAAGACCATGTCGTGGGTCGCCACGTGCATGCCCGTGTTCCACATCTTCTCGCCGTTGATGAGCCAGCCGTCGACGCCGTCACGCTTCTCCGGCTTCGCGTGGGTCTCCATCCAGGTGGCGTCGGAGCCGTGCCGCGGCTCCGTGAGGCCGAAGGCCACGCGGCGCTTGCCGGTGATCGAGGCCTCGATGAACTCGGCCTTCTGCGCCTCGGAGCCGAAGTCGCGCATCATGAGCACGAAGGGGTTGTTGGCGACGATGGACGCCTCGTTCTGCAGGTCGTTGTGCAGCCCGAGGCCCTTCGCGGCGAGGTGCTCGCGGATCACGGCCATGCCGAGGTTGGTGCCGTCCTGGCCACCGAACTCCTTCGGCAGCGCGTAGCGGTAATGGCCGGCGGCGTCCGCGCGGCGGCGCATCTCACCGAGGAGCTGTTCCCACTCGTGCCGGGGCAGCCCGCCGTTCTCGAAGTCGGTCCGCGCCCACTCGCGCCGGTGGTCGAAGAAGCGGATGTTGTCGTCCTGCTGCTCGAGCGGCTTGATCTCGCGCTCGATGAAGTCGTCCAGCTGCTTGAGGTAGTCGCGCAGCTCCTTCGGAATCTCGAAGTCCATCGGCCTCTCTCCCCCTCTGACGGCACGGCGACGGTCGTCGCCCGCTCCCGTGGCCGGGCAACGTTACCCCAGGGCCCTCGGAACGCTCAATAATTCGACTGCATTACTCCGTGGTCGACGCCGGCAGGAGCGCCTCGATCGCATCCAGATAGCGTTCCACCCGCGCCCGCTGGGGCGCGTCGAGGAGCAGGCGGCGGCCCGCCTCCAGCCGGTCCAAGGCGTCGTAGTGGCGGTCGACGGCGGCCCGGAGCTCCGTCGCGAGACCCTCCAGCACGTCGTCCACGAGCCGGTAGAAGTACTGGAACTTGTAGTTCTCGCGGACGTTCACGAGGGCGTGGCGCCCGTCCTCCCGCGCCTGGCGGAAGGCGGCCCGGGCCGCGCGCTTCCAGAGGAGCGCGTTGCGCTCCGCACCCGGGCCGTCCCCGTCGTTCGTCCCGCGCCGGGCGAGGGTTCCGAGCAGGCGCCGCGAGTGGTACTCCGCGAGCATGGCGCGGCGCTGCGTGGCGGGCAGGACCACCGGGGCCAGGAGATGGGGCGCGTCGCGGCGGGTCATGGCATCGCCCACGCGCGCCCGCCCCGAGCCGTCCGCTTCGCCGTCGCCGGCCGTCGCCCCGAGCACCGCTTCCGGGAGTACCTGCGGCAGCAGCCGGTGCACCCGTCCGACGCCCGCGTCGAGGCGCGCGGCGAACTCGGCCTGGAGCCGCTCGAGCGTCGCCCGGCGCACGGCGGCGCGCTCGCGCAGCCAGGCGCCGTTGAAGGCCTCGAGGGCCGCGTCGACGACGGCGCCGGGGCGCTCTCCCTCCTCCAGGGTCGCGGGCAGCGGGCGCTCCCGTACCCAGCGGTCGGCGCCGCCGTCGAGGAAGGCGTCGAGCTCCTGCTGGATGGGACCGTCGCGGTCGAAGGCGGCATCGGTCGCGGCCGCGGCGTCGCGCCGGAGCTTCTCGCGCTCGCCGTCGACCACGCGGCGCACGGCGAGCTGTGCTTCCTCCCGATCCACGCCGCTGCTCTCGGTGCCGAGCACGCGCCGGTCGCGATCGAGGAGCGCGCGCGCCGCGTCCGCGGCCTGGCGGACGAGGCCCTCGAGGCGCGCGTCGGCTCGGTCGGTCCCATCGCCGGAGCCGGCGAGGCGTTCGAGGAGCGCAGGCGAGGCCGCATCGAGACGCCGAAGACTCTCGGCGGCGCCCCGCCGGGCCCAGAGCGCGTCCATGAGCGCCCCGTCCCCCCCGCCGACGGCGCGATCGAGGATCCGCAGCGCGTTCACCGCCAGCAGCGGGACGTCGTGGCCCACGCCCTGCCGGAGATCGCGGTCGACGCGCGCGAGCTGCGCCTCGAGCTCCTCCGGCACGAGCGGCTCGAAGGCCTCGACGTTGACCACGGCGAGGAGCCGGTCCGTGGCCTTCACGCGCGCGAGGTGACGCAGCAGCTCGTGGTCCGCCTGGCGCAGGCCGAGGCGGCTCTGGATCACGTAGAGGATCACGTCCGCGCGCTGGACGATGGACTGCACGTCGGCGAAGTCGAGCGGGTTCAGACTGTCACTGCCCTGGCAGTCGACGAAGGACAGCTCCGGCGGCGTCGTCGCCGGATAGGGCAGACCGAGCTCGATGTCGTGGATGAGCGCCGCGAGCTCCGGCGACGCGGTCCAGCGGTCGTGCTCGCCGAAGGCCTCGCCCTCCCAGGCGAGGGACGCGTCCGCGGCGATCCGCTCGCGCACGGCGTCCGGGAAGTCGCGCGCGAGGGCGCGCAGGCCGGCGATCGTGTAGCGCAGGCGCGCGAGCGAGAGGGCGAGGAGCCCGCCCGCACCCCCCTCCGCCTCGACCTCCTGCAGGCGCTCGTCCTTCCGGCACACGAGCTCGAAGGCCTGCAGCACGCGCTCGAGCTGCACGAGCGCATCGGGCGCGTAGGGGTCCGGCGGCAGCTCCACGGCGAAGCCGAGCATGCGGAAGTCGAAGGCGAGCTGGGCGGCCAGCTCGGCGCCGCTGCGGAAACGCACGCGGGCCGTCTCCACGGGCGCCCGGCGCACGTGCACGAGATTGAAGGTGCGCACCCCGGCCCCCCGGGGCATCACGTCGCGCCCCAGGAGCGCGTTCACGAGCGTCGACTTGCCGGCCTTGATGGTCCCGAGGACGTAGACCGCGCGCCGCGCGGCGTCACCCGTGTGCCGTGCCTCGGCGCCGAGGTCCGGGAAGGCGCCGGCGACGGCCGGTACGTCGCCCTCGAGCGCCTCCGTGAGGGCGAGGAGCCGGTCGATGCGCGTGTCCTGCAAGGGGCCTCCGTGAACGCCTGGGCCGGTCCCTCCGGCCGGGAGGCCGCGATGGTAGCGGACCGGCGCGCCATCGGGTCCTCGAGAAGCGCTTCAGCGTCGGGCGCGGCCCGGCGGACGCGGGAGGGAGAGGCCGAAGCGCAGGGCCGTGGCCCGGAGTCCGAAGGCGGCCCCCGCACCGGTGGCGAGCGCGAAGGATTCGGGCAGTGCGAGCAGCCGGGCGGCCACGTAGACCGCGGCGCCGAGCACGGCCGCGGTGGCGTAGATCTCCCGGTGCAGCACCAGCGGGATCTCGTTGCAGACGACGTCGCGCAGCAGCCCGCCGATCACCGCCGTCGCGACCCCCATCATGACCGCCACCACCGGCAGGTCCGTGACGGTCAGGGCGCGGCGCGCGCCGAGCACGCAGAACACGGCGAGGCCGACGGCGTCGCACCACTCGAGCAGGCGCCGGCGGCGCTCGATGCGCCCGGAGAAGGCGAACACGAGTCCGGCCGCGATCGCCGTCAGCAGCACCGGCGTCGGATCCGTGATCCAGAACACGGGCAGGTCGAGCACCAGGTCGCGCACGGTGCCGCCGCCGACCGCCGGCAGGAAGGCGATGAAGGCGACGCCGAAGAGGTCCATGCCCCGCCGGACGGCGGCGAGGGCTCCGGAGAGCGCGAAGACCAGCACCCCGAAGCCGTCGAGGAACGCCCAGAGAGTCACGGCGGCGCCCTCCGGCGGAGGGCGCCGTCGCTCAGGACGCGGATGCGAGCGCCGGCGTCGCCGTCGGCCCGACCCGCGGCGTGCGCGCGAGCCCCGTGAGCGCCGCCGAAAGGGCCCAGAGCCGGCGGCCGAGCGCCTCGTCCGTCGCTTCCTCGGGCATCTCCTGATGGAACGCCTCGCGGCCGTCGCGCTGCCGGTTGCCCCAGCTCCAGTAGACCCCGGAGACCGCGTAGGCCGGCTCCGTCACCACCCGCGCCACGCGCTCGCCGGCCAGCGCCTCGGACACGTAGCCCCGCGTCACGTGCTTCTGGAACCAGGGGAACACGGTGCGGAAGAAGGCGTTGTGGTGCCGGAAGAGACCGCTCTCCGCCACGCAGCCGGGGTAGAGGGAGTTGAAGACGATCCCCGTCTCCTCGTGCTGCCGCCGATGAAGCTCGCGCATGGTCACGAGGTTGCACAGCTTGCTGTCCTTGTAGGCCTTGCCCGAGTCGAAGCGGC
Source organism: Pseudomonadales bacterium (assembly GCA_036351515.1). Taxonomy (GTDB): domain Bacteria; phylum Pseudomonadota; class Gammaproteobacteria; order Pseudomonadales; family Azotimanducaceae; genus JAZBPF01. The sequence continues at coordinate 4,937 of JAZBPF010000523.1, forward strand.
CGCCGTCGATCATCGCCACCGGCGCCCGGAAGCCGTCCTCGAGCCCCTGCAGGTTGCCGAGGTCCGGCGGCGTCGGCACCGGGATCCGCCCGCCGAACTCGCGCCGGTTCGCCGTGACCGTCCCGAGGATGACCATGCGCCGGTCGGTCTCGGGACTCGCGCGGAGGTCGTCGAGGAGCAGGTTGCAGAGCAGGAAGTGGCCGAGGTGGTTCGTGGCCACGGACAGCTCGTAGCCGTCGGCGCTCCGCCGCGGGTAGCGATCCAGGGGCAGGTAGACCGCCGCATTGCAGACCACCGCCGCGAGGCGCCGGTCCAGGGCGCGGAACGCGTCCACGAAGGCGCGCACGCTGGCGAGCGAGGCCAGGTCGAGTTCGAGGAAGTCGTGCGCGTCCACGGCCAGCCCCTGGCCGCGGGCCGCGGCCCGGGCCTTGTCGAGGTCCCGGCAGGCGAAGACCACCCGGCGTCCCCGGTCCGCCAGCGCCTTCGCGGCGTACAATCCGACGCCCGAGGAGGCCCCCGTGACGATGACGGTGCTGCGGTCGTCCTGATCCATCGGTTCCGTTCCCTCCCATACCCGAGTGTGGCGCTCGGGATGGTGGCACGGGGGGCCGGAGCTGGGAAGCGCCCTGCCGGAGTCCGTCGTGGACGTACCCGAACCCGCTCGCTCCGTGCCGCCCTGGCGCCGGGACGTGGACCTCGACCGGGCGGCGCTGGGCCGTCTGCTGCACGAGGCCTTCGGGGGCCCGGACGGGCTCACGCCCCTCGGCGCCGGCTGGGACTTCGACTGCTTCCGCTTCCGCGGCGGTGACGGCCGCGCGCGCGTGGCCCGGGTTCCGGCGCGCCGCGACGTGGTCCCGAGCCTCGAGGCCGAGGTCGCCTTCCTCGCCGCCCTGCCGCCGCCGCTCGCCGCCCTCGCCCCGGCTCCGGAACGGCTCCTTCCGGCGGCCGGCCCGCTGCCGGTCCCGGTGCTCGTCTATCCGGCGCTCCCCGGCGTGCCCCTCGACTCCCTGCCGCCCGCGCCCGAGGACGGAACCGCGCTCGCCCCGGCGCTCGGCGCGGCCCTGGCCCGGCTCCACCGGTGGACCGCGCCGGTGCCCTGCCCCGGCACCCGCCAGCCCGCGGGCGTCGGCGTGGAAGCGCGGCTGCGCGCGGAGCGCGGCGCCTGGAGGAACGCGGAGACCGGCGGCGCACCCCCCGTCGAGCGGATCCTCGC
>JAZBPF010000524.1:0-6723 GCA_036351515.1 Pseudomonadales bacterium
CCCGCGAACTCCGTGCACAGCCGGTCCGGCGGCACGGCCAGGAGCTTCGCGTCGTCCCCGGCCTCGTCCTCCATGCGCAGCACGGCCACCGGGCGCGCGGGGAGCACGGCCCCCGAGAGCACCGGGTAGGGCGTGAGCACGAGCACGTCCACCGGATCCCCGTCCTCCGCGAGGGTGTCGTTCACGTAGCCGTAGTTGCAGGGGTAGAACATCGGCGTCGCCATGAAGCGGTCGACGAAGATGGCCCCCGTCACCTTGTCGACCTCGTACTTCACCGGGGCCGAGTTGGCGGGGATCTCGATGATCACGTTGACCTCTTCCGGGGCGTTCGCACCCGGCGAGACGGTGGACAGGCTCATGAGCGGCTTCCCGTGGGGGGACCCGAGGGTCCGCGGTGATGACCGGAGGGTCGCGGATCATACCGCCGCGCTCCCCGCCAGAGCCACGGCGCGGGCCCCGGGACGCGGCGGTCGCCGGTTCCCCGCCCCCACGGCCTCCGGTATGATCCTCGCGCTTTTTCTCCCGGTCGCCCATGGGGTGGACGCGACCGGGCCGTGCACACGACCGATCCCGATTCCAGAGCCAACGGACCGCGCCCGACCGGGCGCAGGGCCCCGTTCGGCACGCCGCACGTCGACCATCGAAGCGAGGTTTCCATGGAAGAGCTCGATCTGACCCTGCTGCCCCCGGCCTTCGGGGTGCTGGGCCTGTTCGTCGCCTTCGTCATCTACCTGATGGTGAAGCGCTATCCGGAGGGGCAGGACAAGGTCAAGGAGATCGGTGACGCGATCCACCTCGGCGCCATGGTGTTCATGCGTCGCGAGTACTCGATGCTCCTGCTCTTCGCCGGCGTGCTCGTCGTGCTGCTCTACTTCTCCCTGAACGCCCAGACCGCCATCGCCTTCGTGGTCGGCGCCCTCTCCTCGGGGCTCGCGGGCTGGATCGGCATGTACGCGGCCACCAAGGCGAACGTGCGCACCACCACCGCGGCCCACGACTTCGGCGCGTCGCAGGCCCTCTCCGTGGCCTTCTTCGGCGGCTCGATCATGGGGCTGTGCGTGGCGTCCCTCGGCCTCCTCGGCCTCGGCGCCCTCTACTACTACTTCGGCGGCGACCCGGAGACGGCGCACAACATCCACGGCTTCGGCATGGGCGCCTCCTCCGTGGCCCTGTTCTCGCGCGTGGGCGGCGGCATCTACACGAAGAGCGCCGACGTGGGCGCGGACCTCGTGGGCAAGGTCGAGGCCGGCATCCCCGAGGACGATCCCCGGAACCCGGGCGTCATCGCGGACAACGTGGGCGACAACGTCGGCGACGTGGCGGGCATGGGCTCGGACATCTTCGAGTCCTACTGCGGCTCCATGATCGCCTGCATCGCCATCGCCTCCACGCTCGGCATCGCCTCCCTGTCCTCGCTCACGCCCGGCGTGACCGACGAGGCCGGCTCGCGCGCGGCGCTCATGGGGCTGCCGCTGCTGCTCGCCTCCGCGGGTCTGCTCTGCTCCATCGTCGGCATCGTGCTCGTGAAGCTCATGTCCGGTCGCGAGCCCGCCACGGCCCTGCGCTTCGGCACCATCGGCGCGCCGATCCTCTTCATCGCCGTCGCCTGGTACGTGATCACGCTCACCGGCGTCGACACGAACGTGTGGCTCGCGGTGATCGCCGGCGCCGTCGGCGGCATCGTCATCGGCCTGACCACCGAGTACTACACCTCCTCGCGGCCCATCGTGCGCATCGCCGAGTCCGGGCAGACCGGTTCGGCCACGGTCATGATCACGGGCCTCGCCGTGGGCATGCAGTCCGTGGTGATCCCGCTGCTCGCGATCTGCGCCATCATCTACGCGTCCACGAGCCTGGCCGGCCTCTACGGCGTCGGCATCGCCGCCCTCGGCATGCTCGCGACGGTGGGCATCACCATGGCCATCGACGCCTACGGCCCCGTGGCCGACAACGCCGGCGGCATCGCGGAGATGGCCGGCCTCGGCGAAGGCACGCGCAAGATCACCGACTCCCTCGACGAGCTCGGCAACACCACGGCCGCCATCGGCAAGGGCTTCGCCATCGGCGCCGCGGCCCTCGCGGCGCTCGCGATCATCGCGGCCTTCGTGGAGACCGTGGACCACACGCGCGCGGCGCAGGGCCTCGGGGCCTTCACGCTCCACATCGGCGATCCGAAGGTGCTCATCGGCCTGTTCCTCGGGGGCCTGATCCCCTTCCTCATCGCCTCCATCACCATGACCGCCGTCGGCGACGCGGCCATGGAGATGATCCAGGAGATCCGGCGCCAGTTCCGCGAGATCCCGGGCCTCCTCGAGGGGACCGGAAAGCCGGACACGGCCAAGTGCGTGGACATCGCCACCAGCGCCGCGCTCAAGCGCATGCTCCTGCCCGGGGTCATCGCCGTCGCCGCCCCGCCCGTCATCGGCTTCGGGCTCGGCGCCGAGGCCCTCGGCGGCGCCCTGGGCGGCGGCCTCCTCGGCTGCGTGCTGCTGGCCCTGACCATGGCCAACGCCGGCGGCGCCTGGGACAACGCCAAGAAGTACGTCGAGAAGGGCAACCTCGGCGGCAAGGGCTCCGACGTGCACGCCGCCACGGTGGTGGGCGACACGGTGGGCGACCCCTTCAAGGACACCTCCGGCCCGTCGATGAACATCCTCATCAACGTCATGGCCATCGTGTCGCTGGTCATCGCCCCGCTGCTGGCCTGAGCCCGGCGGGCTCCGCCCCGCCCTCGCGCAGTCCCCGGAAGCCCGCCTCGTGCGGGCTTTCGCGTTTCCGGGGACGAGACGGGGGTGCGACGGAGCGCCCCGCAGCCGGGCCGTCGCGAAGGGGCTACCCGCTCAGACGAGGGCGTCGCGCACGAGGACCGTGGTGTAGGCCACGTAGAGGCCGACCAGGAAGACACCGGAGAGCCGGCCGACGCGCCACTCGCCCCGGAACGGCAGGCACAGCACCGCGAGGAGCACCGTCAGGCCGAGCACCGTGGCGAAGTCCCGCCCCACCACTTCCGCCTCGATGCCCCGCAGCGGCGCGATGGCCCCGGCGATCCCGACCACCGCCAGCAGGTTGAAGAGATTCGAGCCCACCACGTTGCCGAGGGCGAGGTCGTGCTCGTTGCGGCGCACGGCGACGATCGAGGCCGCGAGCTCCGGCAGGGAGGTGCCGATGGCGACGATCGTGAGTCCCACGATCAGATCGCTCACGCCGAGCGCCCCGGCGACCTCCACCGCGCCCCAGACGAGCAGGCGCGAGGCGACCACGAGGAGCAGGAGCCCGGAGACGAGGCGGAAGAGCGCCCGGGGCAGGGGCATCTGGTGCGCGCTCACCTCGCTCTCGATCTCCTCCCGGAGCGCGTCGTCCTCGGAATGGCCGGCGTAGAAGATGGTCCAGGCGAGCATGCCGACGAAGCCGGCGAGCAGCAGGAGACACTCCCAGCGGGCGAGCGTGCGGTCCCACACCAGCACCCCGGAGAGCACCGTGACCGCGAGCAGCAGCGGCAGCTCCCGGCGCACGAGGCGGGAGTGCACGGCGATCGGCGAGAGCACCGCGGTGAGGCCGACGATGAGGCTCGTGTTGACGATGTTCGAGCCGTAGGCGTTCCCCAGGGCCAGCGCCGGCGAACCCGCCAGGGAGGCCATGGCCGAGACGAGCATCTCCGGGGCGGAGGTGCCGAAGCCGACCACGAGCATCCCGACCACGAGGGTGGGAACCCCGAGGCGGGCGGCGCTCACGGCCGCGCCCTCGATGAAGCGGTCCGCCGACCAGACGAGCAGGAGCAGGCCGAAGAGGACCGCCGACAGGGACAGGATCATGGGTTCTCCGTCGCGGCCCGGCAGGCCCCGGCATGGGCGCCGGGGCGTGCGGGGGAGCGCGAGCGTATCAGGGACGGAAGGGCGGCAGCTTCTTCGGCACGAGGACCCGTTTCGGCCGTGCGATCACGGGCAGGCCGTCGCGCCAGGGGGTCTCCGCCTCGCCCCGGATCAGGGGCGCGAGGTAGGCCCGGGCCGCGGGCGTGATGCCGAAGCCGTCGCGCGTGATGTAGCTGCGCGGCAGCTTGCGCTCGACGTTCGCCACCTTCGAGAGCGGCGCCTCGCCGATGGACCAGCGGTAGCGCTTGCCCTCGCCGCGGACGATCGTCGGCATGACCGCGTTCTTTCCGGCGAGGGCGAACTCCACCGCCGCGCGGCCGACCGCGTAGGCCTGTTCCACGTCCGTGGCGGAGGCCACGTGCCGGGCCGAACGCTGCAGGTAGTCGGCGACGGCCCAGTGGTACTTGTGGCCGAGCTCGTCCTTGATCATGGCCGCGAGCGTCGGCGCGACACCGCCGAGCTGCGTGTGGCCGAAGGCGTCCTTCGAGCCCGCGTCCGCGAGGAATCTCCCGTCCGCGTAGTGGGCTCCCTCGGAGACCACGACCACGCAGTAGCCGACGCGCTTCACGGTCGCGTCGACGCGCGCGAGGAACTTCTCCTGCTCGAAGGGGATCTCCGGGAACAGGATCAGGTGCGGCGGATCGTCCGGCTCCTCCTGCGCGAGCCCCGCGGCCGCCGCGATCCAGCCCGCGTGCCGCCCCATGACCTCCAGGATGAACACCTTCGTGGAGGTCTCGGCCATGGACGCGACGTCGAGGCCCGCCTCGCGCGTGGAGGTCGCCACGTACTTCGCCACGGAGCCGAAGCCCGGGCAGCAGTCCGTGATGGGGAGGTCGTTGTCCACGGTCTTGGGGACGCCGATGCAGGTGACCGGATAGCCCATGCGCTCGGAGAGCTGCGAGACCTTCCAGGCCGTGTCCTGGGAGTCGCCGCCGCCGTTGTAGAAGAAGTAGCCGATGTCGTGCGCGCGGAAGACCTCGATGAGGCGCTCGTACTCCGCCCGGCTCTCCTCGATGGACTTCAGCTTGAAGCGACAGGAACCGAAGGCGCCGCCGGGCGTGTGCCGCAGCGCCGCGATCGTCGCCTTCGATTCCTTCGAGGTGTCGATGAGCTCCTCGTGGAGGGCCCCGAGGATGCCGTTGCGCCCCGCGAGGAGCTTGCCGATCCGGTCCCGGTGCTCGCGCGCGGTCTCGATCACGCCGGCGGCGCTCGCGTTGATGACGGCCGTGACGCCGCCGCTCTGGGCGTAGAAGGCATTGCGCCGCCGGGTGCCGGCGGCGCGACGGGCGCGCGTGGTCGTGCTCATGGGGGTCCCCCGTTCCGATCGCCGCGCAAGGGTAGCCGATGGGGCCCGGCGCAGGCGATGGCGCCCGCGCTGCGGTGATGTGACAGAATGGCCGGACCTCCCGCGGAACCCCGAGATGCGCGCCGTCCTCGACCTCTTCTGGCAGCTCTGCACCTTCCGCGCCGGACCGGAGCGCATGCCCACGGTCGGCCTCTTCGTGGTGCTCGTGCTGGCCCTGAATCTCCTCGTGTCCACCGCCGTGGCCCTCGCGGCTCCCGGCATCGCCTCGACCGGCGCCGCGGTGACGCTCCCCGTGGTGATGGCGGCCGTGCTCGCCGCGGCGCTCTGGGCGGCGCTGCGCCTGCGCGGCCTCGTCCACCGCTTCACGGCGACCTTCACGGCCCTGCTCGGCGCCGACGCGATCGTCACGGCGCTCCAGTGGCCGCTGCTGCTGCTCGCACCCGCGGACGGCTCGGAGCCGACGGACGGCCTGCTGACGCTGCTCCTCGTGGGCCAGCTCGGCCTCTTCGTGTGGTGGATCGCGATCCTCGGCTTCGTGCTCTCCCGGGCCCTGTCCGTGGGCCGCGCCCAGGGCACGGCGCTGGCGATCCTGTTCATGCTCGTCACCATCGTCGTCACGAGCCCCTTCACGGCACCCGAGGTCACCTGACATGGACGTGTTCTTCCTCGGCATCGGCGGCACGCTGATGGGCAACCTCGCGGTCCTCGCCCGCGAGCGCGGCTACCGGGTCCGCGGCGCGGATTCCGGGATCTACCCGCCCATGAGCGACGTGCTCGCCGAGGCCGGCATCGAGGTCCACGAGGGCTGGGATCCGGCCTTCCTGAAGCCCCGGCCGGACCTCGTCGTGCTCGGCAACGCCGGCCTGCCCCGGGGCCATCCCGCCGTGGAGCAGGTGCTCGACGAGGGCATCCCCTTCGTCTCCGGGGCCGAGTTCCTCGGCCGGGACGTGCTCGCCGGACGCTGGGTGCTCGCCGTGGCCGGCACCCACGGCAAGACCACGACCACCGCCATGCTCGCCTGGATTCTCGAGCGCGCCGGCGTCGACCCCGGCTACCTCGTGGGCGGCGTACCGCTGGATCTCGCGCGCTCCGCGCGCCTCGGCGGCGGCCGCTTCTTCGTCGTGGAGGCGGACGAGTACGACTGCTCCTACTTCGACCGGCGCTCGAAGTTCGTGCACTACCGCCCGCGGACCCTGATCCTCAACAACCTCGAGTACGACCACGCGGACATCTTCCCGGACCTCCGGGCGATCCAGGACCAGTTCCACAACCTGCTGCGCACGGTTCCCGCCGGCGGCCGCATCGTGGCCCCGCAGGACGACGACGCCCTCGACGAGGTGCTGGCCCGGGGCTGCTGGACGCCCGTGGACCGGGTGGCGTCGCTGCGCCCGAAGCGCGGCCGACGGCCGCGCAAGCACGAGCAGGACACGGGCACGGTCTGGCGGGCCAGCCCCCACGCGGATCACGACGGACGCTTCACGGTGCTCGAGGGCGAGCGCGCGCTCGGCGAGGTGACCTGGCCCCTGCTCGGTGAGCACAACGTGGTCA
>JAZBPF010000525.1:0-9829 GCA_036351515.1 Pseudomonadales bacterium
GGCTCGAGGAGCGCCGGCAGATCGCGGATCACGTAGTCGTGCAGGTTCCAGCGCGGAGCCCAGGGGGCGGCCGTGGCGGTCACGTAGAAGCTCGCGCCCGTGCCGAGATCCCAGCGCTCGTCCTCGCCGGGCGTGCCGAGGCCCCGGGGGCTCGTGTCCGGCGCCACGAGCGCGAGTCCGAGGGCCGCGGCGACGCGCTGGGCGCCGGCCTTGTGCGTGAAGTTCTCGTCCGTGCAGGTCAGTCCCGACAGCCAGTAGAGCACCGGCACGGGGCCTCCTTCCCCGGCGTTCGGGGGCAGGTACAGGGACAGGGTCATGCGGCAGCCGAGGCGCTCCGCGTCGTGGGCGAGCCGGAGCTGGGTCCCCCCGAAGGCGCGGTGCTCCTCGAGGACCTCGAACGGTGCGGTCATGGCGGATTCATCCTTCTGCGGTGGCGTCCCGCAGCAGGGCCGGCGGCTGCTCCAGCAGCGCTGCGCTGGCGGCGAGCAGCTCCGCCAGTGCCTCGCGGAACGTCCGGGCGGCGGCCTCTGCCGGTTCCCCGGCCTCGAGGCAGCGCTCCAGTTCCCGGGCGGCGCGGCGCAGGGGCTCGGCCCCGAAGCTGCCGGCCACGCCGTGGAGCGCGTGCGCGAGGTGCGCGGCTTCCTCGCGGTCCCCGGCGGCGAGCCGATGCTCGAGGCGCTCCGCCGCGTCGCCGTAGTGCTCCCGGAAGCGGGCGAGCAGCCGCAGCAACAGCTGCGGTCGGCCGGCATGGTGCGCGAGGGCCCGATCGAGGTCCAGCGGAGGCGCTGCGTCCGCCGGCGCCGCCGGATCGCTTCCGTGGGCGCCGCTCCCCGGCTGGAGGGCCCGCGCGATGCCGACCGCGTCCGCGAGGGTCGTCACGAGCGCGTCCCGGTCGAGGGGCTTGAACAGGACCGCGTCGAAACCGGCTTCGTGCAGGCGCTGCCGGAGGTCCCCGGCTCCCTCGCCCACGGCGTCCGCGGTCACCGCCAGCAGCGGCAGCCGAGCGCCGGCGCCCCGGAGCGCGCGGCAGGTGTCGACGCCGTCGGCGCCGGGCATGTGCAGATCGAGCACGGCCGCGTCGAAGGCCCCGCCGTCGATCGCGCGGATCGCAGTGTCGCCCCGGGCGGCCGTCTCGACCCGCGCGCCGGCCTCCTCGAGGAACGCCCGGCACAGCTCCAGGTTCACGGGATTGTCGTCGGCGACGAGCACGCGTCGTCCCGCAAGGGAGCGTGCGCCGGGGCAGCTCCGCGGGGTGCTTTCGGCCGGCGCGGCGTCGGCGAGCGGGAAGGCGAGCGCGACGCGGAAGCGGCTGCCGCGCTCGGGCGCACTCTCCACCGTGACGCTGCCGCCCATGAGCTCGACGAGCTCGCGACAGATGGCGAGCCCGAGGCCGGTCCCGGCCCGGCGCCGCCGCGTCCCGCCTTCCGCCTGCTCGAAGGCGCCGAAGAGGCGCTCGATCTCCGCCGGCTCCATGCCGATGCCCGTGTCCTCCACCAGGAAGGCGAGGGCGACGCGTTCCGCCTCGAGGTGCTCGAGGTGCACGGTCACGTCCACGGCGCCCGCCTCCGTGAACTTCAGGGCGTTGCCCACGAGGTTCACCAGCACCTGCCGCAGGCGTCCCGCGTCGGCCAGCGGCACCCGCCCCGGAGGCAGGGCCTCGGCGACCGCGCGGGCGCCGTGGAAACGGAGCGCGAGGCCACGCTCGGAGGCGGACGGCGCGAAGAGCGCGGAGAGCTGCTCGAGGAGGGCGGATACGTCGAGCGGAGCCGGATCGAGGCGCAGGCGCCCGGCCTCGATGCGCGAGAGGTCGAGCACGTCGTCGAGGATGGCGAGGAGAGCACCGGCCGCGTCGTGAATGGTCGTGAGCCAGCCGGCCTGGGTGGGGTCCGCCGCGCGCTCCCGGGCCAGCTCCGCGAAGCCGACGATCGCGTTCATGGGCGTGCGGATCTCGTGGCTCACGGTGGCCAGGAACCGGCTCTTGGCGGCGCTCGCCGCCTCGGCCACCGCGCGGGCGCGCTCCGCGGTCTCCCGCTCCCGGCGCGCCGTCACGTCCACCAGCGAGCCCTCGAAGGCGCGCACCGTGCCCGCGTCGTCGGTCACGGCGCGCAGCGCCACCTCCAGCAGGAGCGGCCGCCCGTCGCGGCCGAAGCCCTCGAGCTCCGCGCTGCGCAGCGCACCGTGCTCGCGCGCCTCGCCGAGGAGCGCGGCCGCGGCCGCGGGATCGCGCGCGATGCCCCGGGGCAGCTGCGTGACCGCGGCGAGCAGCGCGTCCGGATCGTCGTAGCCGAGCGTGCGGGCGAGCGCTCCGTTCGCGCGGAGCAGCTGGCCGTCCGGCGCGATGCGGAACAGCCCCTCCACGGCGTGCTCGAAGAGATCGCGGTATTCGTCGCGGGCGCGCGTGAGCGCCTCGTAGAGCCGTGCGTTCTCGAGATCCACGGCCACCGTGTCGAGGAGCGTGCGCAGGCGCCGGACCACCTCCGCAGGGAAGGGCGCCTCGCGCTCCAGGTACGCGACCCCGAGCAGGCGCTCGCCGAGGGTCACCGGGAGGCAGGCGACGGCGCGCAGGGGACCGCGGCGCACTTCGGGATCCTGGGCGAAGAGCGGGTCCCGCGCGGGATCGTCGAGCACCGCCGGCTCCCGGGTCCGTGCCACGTAGCGCACGATGCTCACCGGCAGGCGCTCCCCGTCGGCGACGAGGGGCGATCCGGGCAGTTCGAGCCGCGCTCCGGTCTCCACGGACCAGTCCGCAGCGCGGCGCAGCTGCCCGTCCTGCAGGAGCACGACGGCCAGCCGGTCCGCCGCGCCCTCGATGCGTGCGGCCTCGAGCAGCCGCTGGAGCAGCTCGCGGTAGCCGAGGGTGCCCGCGAGCGCGGGGCCGCGCCGTCGCCCGACGCCTTCCGGGTTCCCGTGCGCCCGGGCGAGGCCGGAGCCCGGCGGTGGTCCGCCGTCGGGTGCGGCCTGCGGATCGCGTCCCCAGCTGCGCCAGGCGAGGCGGGCCCCTTCCTCGAAACGGTCGGAGAGCTCCGTCCGCCCGGTCCGCCGGCAGAAGCGTGCGCCCAGGCTCCAGGCGAGGGCCTCGTCGTGGCGCGCGTCGTCGTCCCGCGCGGCGTGCACGGCGCGTTCGAAGGCGAGGAGGACGGCCCCGTCGGCGCCGGACGCGCTCGCGGCGGGCTCCGGCCGCGCGGCGGCCCGCAGCGACGCTTCGAGGAGCTCCGGTGGGAGCGTCGCGAGCCCCCGACGGCGCCAGGCGACGAGGCGCCGGCGCGTCCGTCGCGCCTGACGGCGGACGCCGGCCCCCGCCTGCACCGTGAGCCGCGCCACCGCCTCCAGACCGAGGCGGCGCGCACCGGGGGGATCCGGGAGGACGGCGGGACCCGTGCACGGGGCCGCGTCGAAGGCGGCGACGGCCCGCGCCGGATCCCCCGCGAGGAGGGCGCCCCAACCGCACAGCAGTGCCGCGTGCGCCCGGGACGGTTCCCGCTCCCCGGCCCGGGCGAGGGCCGCCTCGAAGGCGGCGCGCGCAGGGAGGGCCGCCTCGTCGCCGGCGCAGAGCTGGTGATCCAGGAAGCAGCGGTAGAGCTGGACCACGGGTGCGCCGGGAGCCTCCGGGAAGGGTGCGAGCGTGCGCTCGAAGGCCAGTAGCTCGTCCCGGGCCCCACGCGCGTCGCCGCCCGCGCACACGACGGCCGCGGCGTAGGCGGCGGCGGCGAGGCTGGCGGCTTCCGGATCGCCGGCGGCCAGGGCGCGGTCCCAGGCCACCACGAGGGCCCGCTGGCAGGCGCCCGGCGGCAGGAGCGAGGGCAGCACCCGGCTCGCGAGCAGCACCCGGGCGTGCAGGGCCAGCCGCGACTCCTCGCCGTCCGGGATCCGGGCCAGGCAGTCCTCGGCGGCCTCGCGCAGGCGGCGGACGGTGCCTGTGCGTCCCTCGGCCGCGGCGACGACGGCGGCGCAGCCGAGGGCGAAGGCGCTCTCGCCGCTCGGTCCCCGGCCGTCCAGGATCGCGAGCAGGCGCTCCAGGGCCCCGAGGCCCGTCGTACCCCGTGCCTGCCAGGCGTCGGGCGCGAGTTCGCACAGGAGCCCGGCCGCCTCGGCCGCTCCCGGGTCGTCGGCGAGCGGCCGAGGCGCCTCGCCCTGGAGACACGCGGCCAGGTGGCGGGCCCGGGCGAGCACGCGCCGGACGCGCAGGGCGCGGGGCAGGCGCCCCGGCGGTTCCAGGCCCGCGGCTCTCAGTGCCGCCCGGGCCAGGTCGCGCGCTTCGCCGTGCGCCCCCCGGGCGTCGAGCGCGCGGACCGTCAGCGCGGTCAGGCGCAGCCGTTCCACCGGATCGAGGGGCTGGCGCAGGGCCGCGAGGCCGAGGCGCTCCACCTGGCCGGGATCGCCGCAGAGCAGGGCCGCCCGGATCGCCGCGATCGTGAGTTCCGCGGCGAGGGAGGGCGTGTGCGTCCAGGCGTCCGCCCCGAGGAGCCCGAGGCCCGTGCGCAGGAACCGGAACGCGCTCCGCGCGCGCGCCGCGGCCAGGGCCGCACGGCCGGCGCGGAGGTTCAGGGTGGCGAGCTCGACGGGATCCGCGTCCGGGGTGTCGCCCGGGGCGCTGGCGAGATTCAGCTGCGCCACGGCCTCCTGGAGCCGTTCCCCGTCGTCGGTGCGGGTGGCCTCCGCGAGCAGGTGGCGTCCGATCCGGCGGTGCAGTTCCGTGAGCCGGCGTCCGCCGAGCGCCCCGTAGACGCGCCCGTGGAGCCCGGCCCGGGCGAAGCGGAGCGTCAGCGGCGACTGCTCGCCGGTGGTGCCGGGTGCGCCGGCGAAGACGCGCTCCCGGAGCGGATCCGCCTCCGCCGGGGCGACGAGCACGCCGGCCTCGAGGGCCGGGCGCAGCATCGCGAGCACCTCGCGCACCGGCTGCCCCGTGACCGCCGCCAGGGTCGACAGCTCGAAGTGTTCGCCCACGGCCGACGCGGCGTCGAGGAGCGTTCGCTCCGGCCCTCCGGCCGGCAGCACGTCCTCGGGATCCGGCTCCGGGAGGTCGGGTTCGCCGTCCCAGCGCCAGCGCCCCTCGCTCCGCTCGAACTGCAGGGCACCGTGCCGGCGCAGGGCCTCGAGCGTGTCCAGGAGCGTCAGGGGATGGCCGTGGCACCGCCTCTGGAGCAGGCGGGGGAGGGGGCCGAGCTCGACGGCGGGCCGGTCGAGCACGTCCGAGACGAGCTGCGTGGTCGTGTCGAGATCCAGGGGCGGGACCGGCAGGTGGGCGTCGGACTCCGGATCGAAGCGCTCTCCCAGGGTCTCGGCGGCGTCCGCCGCGTCCAGGGCCGTCGCGAGCACGAGCAGGTGCGGGACCCCCGCGGGGCCCGTGAGCAGGCGCAGCAGCCGCCGGGAGTCGTCGTCGAGCCATTCGCACTGCTCGAGGACGAGGAGCAATGGGGACTCGGGCGTGGCGATGCACGCGGCGAAGCGCCGGAACGCGTACTCGAAGCGTCGTTCGGCCTCGACGGGGCGCGCGGGAGCGGCTTCCGGCGCTTCGGGGAAGAGCTGGCCGAGTTCCGGGAGGATCCGGGCAAGGATGCCCACGTGGTCCGCGATCGCGCCGCGGGTCCGCGCGCACCAGTCCTCCCGCTCGGCGGTCGGTCCGTCGAGGAGCGCACGGAGCAGCGGGCGGAACGCGGCGACCACGGGCGGTGCGGCGCCCCGCGCGCGGAACTGCGTGAACTCCGCCGTCAGCACGTGCCAGCCGCCGCCGCGGGCCCGGGACGCGGTGGCGCGCACGAGCGTGCTCTTGCCCACGCCCGGGCTCCCCGTGAGCACCCGCAGGAGGCTCGCCCCGGCGGCGACGCGCTCGAGGGCCGCCAGCAACGCGCGCCGTTCCACCTCGCGGCCGTAGACGCGGGTCGGCAGGGGCAGCGGCGGAGGCTCCGCCGCGTCGGCGCCCGGCTGCGCCTCGTCCTCGTCCAGCGCCGCGAGTACCGCCGTCGCCGAGCTCGGCCGGTCCTCCGGGCGCTTGGCGAGGAGGGCTTCGACGAGCCGCGCGAGGGGCTCCGGCACGTCCGGCGCGCGGTCCCGGAGCCGTGGTGCCGGCCGCGCGAGGTGGGCGTGCACGAGCTCCAGCGCGTCGGCGCCGGCGAAGGGGGGCAGCCCCGTGAAGATCTCGTGGAGCACCGCGCCGAGCGCGTAGAGATCGGCGCGCCGATCGACGGCCCGGTTCAGGCGCCCGGTCTGTTCCGGCGCGAGCGTGTCGAGCTGCCCGGCGAGCTCGCGCGGATGCACGGGCTCCGGCCAGGCGCGGCTGCCGACCACGGCCCGGGACAGGTCGAGCACCCGTAGGGATCCGTCGGGGCACACGAGGAGGTGATCGGGCCCGAAGTCCCGATGGAGGACGCCGCAGGCGTGCAGCCGGGCAAGTGCGCGGGCCGTGGCCCGGGCCACGCGCGTGCGCTCGGCGAGCGGGGGCGTCGTGGCGAGCCAGCTGCGCAGCAGCAGGCCGCCCGGGTCCCGGAGCACGAGCGTCGTGGCGCCGTCCTCCTCGAGGACTTCCAGGGGCAGGCAGAGGGCGTCCGGGTCGAGCTCCCGCCCGAGGGCGAGCTCCCGCTCGAGGGCGCGGCGCGCTTCCCGGGCCGGTCCGCGGTGGCGCCGCAGGAGCACGTGCACTCCGTCGTCGCCGACCGCGCGCACGAGTTCGACCTCGCCCCGCTGGAGCAGAGCCGCACCGGGCCTGTACCGGACCTGCGCGGGTCCGGCACCGGCGGCGACGGCGCTCAGGCGACCTCCGCCGTGAACAGGTAGCCCTTGCCGTGGACCGTGCGGATCAGGCGCGGGTCGCTCGCGGTCTCGCCGAGCTTGCGCCGCAGGTGGCCCACGAGCACGTCCACGTAGCGGTCGTCCGGGTACCACTCGCGGTTGCGGATCGCCGAGAGGATCGCGTCGCGGCTCAGCACCTCGCCCGCGTGCTCCACGAAGGTGTGGAGCAGCTGGAACTCTCCGGCCGTGAGCGGCGTGCGCGCCGCATCGGGCCCCGTGAGTTCGCGCCGGAGCAGGTCGAGGGTGAAGTCGGCGAAGTGCCGGAGCCGCGCCTCGCCGCGACGGCTGCGCTGGGCGCGCACGCGGCGGGCGAGGTTGCGGCAGCGCCCCACGAGTTCCCGGGGATCGAAGGGCTTGGTGACGTAGTCGTCGGCGCCGCTCTCGAGCCCGACGATGCGGTCCACCCGGTCCTGGCGGCTCGTGACGAGCACGATGCCGACGTCGGAGACCGCCCGCAGGGCGCGGGTGAGGGCGAGCCCGTCGGCGCCCGGCAGCTTGATGTCCAGCAGCACGAGGTCCGGACCGTCGGCGCGGGTCACGGCGGCTTCCAGCTCGCGGCCGTCCTCGCGCGCGTCGACGTCGAACGCCGCCTCTTCCAGATGGGCCACCAGCTGGGCGCGCGTGATCGGTTCGTCCTCCACCACGATGACGCGGGCGCGCTCGTCCATGTTCCTTCCCCTGCCTCGCACGACGACCGCCACCGCGGTCGAGAATTCCGCCTCCCGCCCCCTTCGCGCGTGCCTTGCAAGTCTAGTGCACAGTCCACGGCCCGCCCGGTCGCGGCCGTGGACGGGGGCCGGAGCGAGGAGCGAGACTTCCGCCATGGAGATCCCCCCGAGCCTGCTGGCGCCGTCCACCCTGCGCGCCGTGATCGAGGAATTCGTGACCCGCGAGGGCACGGACTACGGCGAGTACGTTCATTCGCTGGACGAGAAGGTCGCGCAGGTGGAGGCGCAGCTCGCGCGCGGGGAGGTCCGCCTGCTCTTCGACCCGGAGACCGAGAGCGTCACCCTCGCGCCTCGCGAGGCCTGACCCCGCAGGTCCATCGGTGACGCATCGCGTCACCCTCCTGCCTTCCCCCTTTCCCTCCCGTTAGCAAGCGATTCACGCAAGCCCCTGACCGCCGTCGGATTTCCGGCGCCGTGCGCTTCTGGCACGGAATCTGGCTGTCCCATTGACGAAGCGTTCACGAAACGACGCCGAATGCGAACGGCCGGTGAAGGCCCCGCAAGGCGAACGTCAACGGAACGCGGCGGGACGTCCTCCGTTCGTCTCCTCGCGCCCACCGCTGGTGCAGCGATTCACCGTCCGCTTACGGAGCGTCGGAAATCCGACGCCTAAGGTTCGCCGCGGACAGGGCCGGCCGGGCGGGACACCGCGGCCGGAAGGGTCGCCGGGAACGGTCGGCCGCACGCAAGGGCCGGATACACGGAATCGTCCCGCCCCCAACCGGCATCTCCGGATGCCCGTGGCAGAGGTGGAGCGGGACTCCTCATGCAGTCGCACGTCCGAACAGCTCCGATCCGTTTCGCGCGCGCATGGCGTGCGCTCGCGCTGCTGCTGCTCGCGGCCGGGTCTGCCCATGGCGCCCCGGCCGGCGGGACCGGCACGGCCGCCGGTACGGTCGTCGAGGCCACGGCCGTGGTGCGCTTCCGGCTCGAGGGCGGCGCGGAGCGGACGGTCGCCTCCGCGCCCGCCGCGTTCGTGGTGGACGAGCGCATCCAGGTCGACGTGACCGTCCAGCAGGACCGTCCGCGCGTGGAACCGGGTCGTCCGGACGCCTGGCTCGGGGCCCTGGTCACGAACCTCGGGAACGGTGGCGAGGCCTTCCGGCTCGCCGCGGACGTACGTCTCGACGAGCCGGCCGGCGTCGCCCCGGGCTTCGACCCGCTCGCCCCGCGCCTCTACGCCGACGACGGGTCGGGCGTCTGCGACGAGGCGGACGCGCGTGCCGACGGGCTTCTCGGCGCCGAGCCCCTGACGCTCGGGGCCGGCGAGGCCGCCCTCGTGTGCGTCGCCGCGGAGATCCCGGCCGACGCGGCGGACCGCGGCGAGGGGGGGCTGCGCCTGCAGGCCGCTCCCGATCGCGACGGCGTCGATGCCCTGCCGGTGGGCGCCGTCCTCGCCGGCGCCGGCGACGGTGGCAGCGACGCGGTCCTCGCGAGCCCCGGGGGCGCCGATGCGGACGCGGGTGCCTACGTCGCGAGCAGGGTCGCCGTCGTCGTCGACAAGGCCGTCGTTCGCATCGACGACGGCCGCCGCGCGGGCGCACCGGGCACCGCGGACGCGGGCGCGCTCGTCCCGGGCGCCGTGGTGACCTACCGCCTCGCCCTGACGGTCACCGGCACCGGCCGCAGCGGCGTCCTCGAACTCGTGGACGACCTGCCGCCGCCGGATGTCGACGGGGGCGGGATCGCCTACCGCCCGGGCTCGCTGCGGATCGGTGCCGGTCCGGCAGACGTCGTGCCCGCGACGGATCTCGACGACGGCGTCGAGCTCGAACTCGCCGGCGTTCCCGCCGCCGCGGCCGCGCTGTCGGGCGCGCCCGGAGACTCCTTCGCCACCCGCCTGCGCGTCACCTTCGACGACGCGGCGGGCGATCTCGACCCCGCGGCGCCCGGCTTCCAGCCGTGGACCGCCGTGCTCCTCTTCGACGTGGAGATCCGCTGATGTCCGCGTCGTGCCTTCGCTTCGTACCCACCGATTCCACCCATCGATCCACCCATGAGGGGAGAACCGCCATGCAGACACTCCTGAAGTTCGCGCTCCTGCTCTGCGCCGCCGTCGCGGCCACGGGCCACGCGCTCGACGCCATGCGCCTCGAGACCGCCGTGGAGAAGGTGGAGCGCTTCGTCGACGAGACCGGGGAGACCCGGACCCGCCTCGTCGAGCCGGCCTCCGTCGTCCCCGGCGACGAGCTCCGCTACACGATCACCTTCGCCAACGAGAGCGCCGAGGTGATCGACGCAGGCACGGTCGTCATCACCAACCCCGTGCCCGAGAGCACCGTCTACCTCGACGGCAGCGCCTTCGGCTCCGGCAC
>JAZBPF010000526.1:0-6431 GCA_036351515.1 Pseudomonadales bacterium
GCCGCTACTCCAGGAAGCGCGCCCGGAGCAGCGCCCGCGCGTGCCGGTCGAGGCCGACGGCGCGCTCGAGGTAGGCCTCCACCCCCTCGAACTCCTCCTCGATGGTCTCCCAGGCGGCCCGCAGGTACTCCTCGCGGACCCCCGCGAGGGCCATGACCGCCTCCTCGTCGGGGAGCGAGGCGTCCTCGCCGTAGCGGGCCCGCAAGCGCGGCAGCAGGTAGCCCTCGAAGTCCATGGCCGCGTTGGTGACGAGGTAGTCCTCGAGGACCGTGTCCTCGTCCACGCCGAGGGCGTGGAGGATGAGGGCGCAGGCGAAGCCCGTGCGGTCCTTGCCGGCGGAGCAGTGCACGAGGAAGGCCCCCTCCTCGATCTCGAGGAGTGCCTCGAACATGCGCGCGTAGTCGGACCGGTGCTCCCGGGCCAGCTCCCGATTGATGGCGACCATGAAGTCGATGCGCTGCTGCAGCGACACCTCGCCGCGACCGAGCTCCTCGCGCATGGTCACGGCGCTGCCGGGATCGATGGGGATCTCCACGCGGCGCGCGGCCTCGGGCGGCAGCGCGGTGGGTTCCTCGGCCTGCTCCTCGGGCCGGCGCAGATCGCAGATCGTGTGCACGCCGAGGGCGTGGAAGGCGCGCTGCCCGTCCTCCGTGAGGTGGGCGAGGGAGCCGGAGCGGAACAGCCGGTGCCGGCGCACGCGGCGTCCGTCCCGGGTCCCGTAGCCGCCGAAGTCGCGGAGATTCACGGCCCCCGCCAGGGGGAGGATGCGGTCCTGCCAGCTCACGTCGTGCTCCAGGGCGTCGGGACCTCGATCATAGCGCGCCGCGGTTTCGAGGCCGTGGCCGTTGGCATCGGTGCGCGCGGCGCCGGTAGCATGCGCAGGGCGAGGGTGTCCCCATGAGGCGCTCCTGCTGCGGCGCCCCCCGGAACCGTCGGAAGGCGTCGTGAGGCCCCAGGGTGCGTCTCGCGACGGTGGGCCTCGGGTGGACACCCTCTGATCGCCGGGCTGCCCGGCCCGGGATCCAGGAATCCATGCTCGCGCGCTTCGAACTCGACCGACACGGCACCGACGTCCGCCGGGAGCTGCAGGCCGGCACCGTCACCTTCATGGCCATGGCCTACATCGTCGTCGTCAATCCGGCGATCCTGGGCCAGGCGGGCATGGATTCCGGCGCCGTGTTCGTCGCCACCTGCCTCGCCGCCGCCCTCGGCACGGCCCTCATGGGCTGGCTCGCGAACTATCCCGTGGCCCTCGCGCCGGGCATGAGCCAGAACGCCTTCTTCACCTTCGGCATCGTCCTCGGCGAGGGCCACGGGTGGCAGACGGCTCTCGGCGCCGTCTTCCTCTCGGGTCTGCTCTTCGTCGCCCTCAGCGTCCTGCCCGTGCGCGAATGGCTCTTCGGCGCCATCCCCCGCTCCCTGAAGCTCGGCATCGCCGCCGGCGTGGGCCTGTTCCTCGGCTTCATCGCCCTGCGCAGCGTGGGCCTCGTGGTCGACGACCCCGCGACGCTCGTGGCGGCCGGGGACCTGACGACGCCCGAGGCGGTGCTCACGCTCGCCGGTCTGGTGCTCATCGTCGCCTTCGCGGCCCGGGGCGTCCCCGGGGCCGTGCTCCTCGCCATGCTCGTGCTCACGGTGCTCGGCTGGCTCCTCGGCGTCGCCGAGTTCCGGGGCGTCGTGGCCCTTCCGCCGGACCCGCGGCCCGTGCTCGGCCAGCTCGATCTCGCGGGGGCGCTGCAGTGGTCCATGGTGACGGTGGTGCTGACCCTGCTCCTCGTCGACGTCTTCGACACCGCCGGCACGCTCGTCGCCGTGGCGGCCCGCTCCGGGCTCCTGCGCCCCGACGGCTCCCTGCCGCGCCTCCGGGGGGCACTCCTGGCGGACTCGACGGCCACGGCCGCCGGCGCGCTCCTCGGGACCTCCTCCACCACGAGCTTCATCGAGAGCGGCGCCGGGGTGGCGGCCGGCGGACGGACCGGCCTTGCGGCCCTGACCACCGCCGGGCTGTTCCTCGCGTGCCTGTTCTTCGCGCCCCTGGCCCAGAGCGTCCCGCCCTTCGCGACGGCTGCGGCCCTGCTCTACGTCGCCTGCATCATGGCCCGGGCGCTCGGGGAGCTGGACTGGGACGCGGCCACGGAGGCGGTCCCGGCCGCGGTGACGGCGCTGGCGATCCCGCTCGTGTTCTCCATCGCCGACGGGATCGGCATCGGCTTCCTCACCTACGCGGCGCTGCAGCTGGCCACGGGCCGGGTGCGCCGCTGCCCCGTGGCGGTGTGGGTCGTGGCGTCGGTCTTCGCGCTCAAGTTCGCTTTGCTCTGACGGAACGCACTATTTTTGTGCGATTTCCGGGCGACGCACTTCCGTGCGGCAATCCTTTTTCGGGATGCTTCCGAGGCGTTCCGCAAGGCGCTGTTTTCGTTACGGATTCGTTTCAGGGAGGAAGGCCGCGCCGGGGCACGGAACTTGCTGCTGCGCGGACCTCGTCAGCGTGTTCTCCAGGCGGTCCCGGGCGCAGGGGACGGATGGGTCTCCTCCGTCGCCGCCCGCGGTCGTCCTGCTTCCAGCCCGTCACCAGAGAGAGGATCCGGGGTCCGATGAAGAACCAGGTGCCAGCTTTCCCCCGCGTGCGTGCCCTCGCCGCCGCCGTCGCCGTGCTCGGCGCACCGTTCGCCGCCGCAGCAGCCGAGGACGACCGCGTCGAGGAGGTCGTCGTCCAGGGCAGCCTGCGGAGCCTTCCGGGCGAGAACGTCGAGTCGGTCTTCGGCTTCTCCAAGTCGCTCCTGGAACTGCCGCGCTCGGCGTCCACCGTGTCCTCGGAGCAGATCGAGCGCTTCGGCATCAACGACCTCGACGAGCTCATCGTGCTGGCCCCGGGTTCCTTCACCCAGTCCTTCTTCGGCGTCGCCGGCTCCCTCGACGTGCGCGGCACGCCGGGCGAGACCTACTTCCGCGGCATCCGTCGCCTCGACAACCCCGGCAACTACCCGACGCCGATCGCGGCCTCGGACCGCGTCGACATCGTCCGCGGCCCGGCCTCGCCGATCTTCGGTCCCGCCAAGGTGGGCGGCTACCTGAACTTCGAGCCGAAGTCCGCGCGCGCCGACTCCGGGGCCTACCTGTCGGACACGGAGGGCGAGTTCAGCTACTCCCGGGGCAGCTGGGAGAACAACGTGGTCACCGCGGAGGTCGGCGGCCCCGGACGCATCGCGGACCAGGACTTCGGCTACTACCTCTTCGGCAGCGTCGAGGACTCGGGCAGCTTCTACGAGAACACGGAGACCCAGCAGACGATCCTGCAGGCCTCCATCGACGCGGACCTGACCGACCGGATCCGCGTCCAGTTCGGCGGCATGTTCCACGAGTACGACGGCAACCAGGTGGCGGGCTGGAACCGCATCACCCAGGACCTCGTGGACAACGGCACCTACATCACCGGCAGCCCGGCGCCCCTCGACCAGAACGGTGACGGGTTCATCTCGCACCAGGAATTCGACATCAACGGCGACGGCTTCAACGACTTCAACCCCTTCGCGCCGGCCATCGATCCGGGCACGACCGCGGCGCTCGACGAGATCCTCATTTTCGGCGACACGAGCCTGCTCGCCCTCGAGGACGTGGGCACCGCGCAGCTGCGCCGGGACCAGGTGCTCGTGGCGCCCGAGGACACGCTCGAGAGCGAGGTCACGACGCTCTACTTCGACGCGTTCTACCTCCTCGACAGCGGCATCGAGATCAAGAACCAGTTCTTCTACGAGGCCTACGAGAACCTCTCGGAGAACGCCTACGGCTTCTCGCAGTTCTCCGACAGCTGGGTGATCGAGGACAAGATCGTGGTCTCCGGCGAGTTCGAGCGCGCCGGCGTGGTCACCGCCTGGCAGGTCTCTCCCTCGCTCCGCTACACGGATTTCGAGCGCGGCGACGACTACACGAACGAGTACTTCGATCGCCGCGACCTCACGGGTCCCAGCACCGCTCTCGACCGGCGCCTGCTCTCCACGCAGATCGACGACGACTACACCGAGTACTACTACGGCGACTACATCGACTACGGCCTCGCCGCCCTCGTCGACCTCACGCACGCCGAGAGCGGGCTCAACGGCACCTTCGGCTGGCGCTACGACCTCATCGACATGACCAGCCGGCAACCGGCGGACAAGCTCCTCTTCGCGAGCTCGAACTTCTTCTGCCTCGAGCCGTCCGGCTGCGACAACTTCTTCGCCTCCGCCACGGACACGCGCTCCGGCATCTCCTGGACCGCGAGCCTCAGCTGGGCGTCCCCGGTGGGCCTGCGCCCGTACGTGACGGCGTCCGAGCAGTCCACGGTCATCGCCGGCCAGGGCGCGGAGATCACCACGGGGAACATCGCCACGGGTGGGGCCTTCGACGTCTCCGAGCTCCTCGAGGGCGGCGTGAAGGGCAGCTTCCTCGACGACCGGCTCTACTTCGCCCTCTCCGTCTACAAGCAGGAGCGGACGGACTTCTCGGCCCAGTCCATCGTCACGAACCAGACGACGGAGACCGAGGGTGCGGAGTTCGAGCTGCGCTGGTCCGTCACGGACCGGCTCCTCGTGACCGCCGGCTACTCGAACATCGAGGTCATCAACATCGCCACGGAGCAGAACGGCGGTCGCTTCAGCTTCGTCGGGGCCCAGGACCTGCCGAACGTACCGGCGGGCGCGCTCTTCGCCGGGGCCCTCGGCGGCAACGTCCTGCTCGGGAACCGGGACGCCCGGCGCGCCGGCATTCCGGAGAACATCTACTCGGCCACGGCCACCTACGAGTTCGACAACGGCCTCGCCCTGAACGGCTCGCTCGTGCGCGCCGACGAGGTGGAGTCGGGCTTCTCGGGCACCGTCGAGCTGCCCGCCTACACGCTGGTGAACGTCGGCGCGATCTGGGAGGTCGGCAACTGGTCCTTCTCGGCGTCCGTGAACAACCTGACGGACGAGGACTACTTCCGCGCCAACTTCCCGAACCTCTTCGGTTCCGTGGTCGTGCTGCCGGAGCTGCCCCGCAACTACAGCGCGCGCATGGCCTACCGCTTCTGACGCGCACCTCCGGAGCGGCCGCCGGCCGCTCCGTCGTACACTTCCATCGGGGCCCGTCGGGCCCCGATGCGTTTTCCGTCCGTCGTTCCGGAGACCCCATGCCGCGTACCGCCCTGCTGCCCGCCCTGCTCGCCGTCCTCCTGCTCGCGGAGGCGGCGCCCGCCCGCGCCGAGGCCGAGACCGCACCCTGGCCCGTGCGGGTGGTCGTCGTGACCATGTTCGAGCGCGGGGCCGTGCGCGGGGACGACGCGGGGGAACTGCAGCACTGGGTCGAGCGCTACCCGCTGCCGCGGGAGCTCCCCTTCCCGATGGGCGAGTACCCGCTCTTCGCGAGCGAGGACGGCGTGCTGGCGATCTGCACCGGCGGCGGCATCGCCAACGCCACCGCCTCGATCCTGGCCCTCGGCACGGACCCGCGCTTCGACCTCTCCCGCGCCTTCTGGCTCGTGGCCGGTATCGCCGGCGGCGATCCCGCGGACACCACGCTCGGCAGCGCGGTCTGGGCGGAGCACGTGGTCGACGGCGATCTGCTCTACGAACTCGACGCCCGCGAGATCCCCGAGGACTGGCCCTGGGGCCTCGTGCCCCTCGGCGTGAAGACGCCGGTGGACGATCCCGTGGACCTCGCCTCGGGCTGGACCCTGGACACGATCCACTTCCCCCTCGATCCGGCCCTCGCGGCCTGGGCCTACGACCGGACCCGGGAGCTCGAGCTCCGCGACACGCCGGCCATGGCGGCCATGCGGGCCCGCTACGACGGACAGCCCGCGGCGCAGCGGCCGCCGTCCGTGCAGCGCGGCGACACGCTCGCCTCGGGCACCTACTGGCACGGCGAGCGGCTGAACGCCTGGGCGAACCACTGGGTGCGGCTCTACGCCGGCCCCGACGCGAACTTCGTGACCACGAACATGGAGGACAGCGGCACCCTGACCGCGCTCCACCGCCTGGGCCGCACGGGGCGGGTCGATCCCTCGCGGGTCCTCGTGCTCCGCACCGTCAGCAACTTCTCCACGCCGCCGGCCGGCGAGGAGGCCGCCTGGAGTTCCACGGCCCCCTATCCCGACGGCGGCGCGCCGGCCATCGACGCGGCGTTCCGCGTCGGCAGCGAGGTCGTGCGCGCGCTGGCGGCGCAGTGGCCGCGCTCGCCGGTGGAGGAGGGCGCCGAGTGATGGGGCGGCGTCTCGCGGCCGTCGCCCTCCTGGCCCTCCTCGTCCCCGCCGCGCAGGCGGCCGACTGGTTCGAGCGCTTCAAGGACGAGGCCGACGACCACGCCCTGCACCGCTTCCTCCATGCCCTGCCGAAGGGCGGGGACCTGCACAACCACCTCGCCGGTGCCGGCCATCCCGAATGGTTCCTCGAGGCGGCGCTCGCCGCCCGCGAGCA
>JAZBPF010000527.1:0-7911 GCA_036351515.1 Pseudomonadales bacterium
CGCTTCACCACCTTCGAGACCGCCGAGCTGGTCATGCCGCGCATCGTCAAGCGCGACGGCACCCGCGAGCCCTTCAACGAGGACAAGCTCCGCGCCGGCATGCAGCGGGCGCTGGAGAAGCGTCCCGTGGGCGTGGAGGCGATCGAGGATGCCCTCGCCCGCATCAAGCACGCACTGCGCAGCCGCGGCGAACGGGAGCTGCCCGCCGAGGAGGTGGGCGAGCTGGTCATGCGCGCCCTGCGTGAGCTCGACGACGTCGCCTACGTGCGCTTCGCCTCCGTCTACCGCGACTTCCAGGACGTGAGCGAGTTCCAGGAGGAGATCGAGCGGCTGGCCCGGGCGCCGGGGATCGACTCCCCCCAGCAGGACCTGCTGCCCACGCGGCGGAGCTGAGGTCCGTGGGCTGCCCGTCCCGTTCCGGCCGGGCGCCTCGGCGCGCCGCCGTTCCGTCGCCGGACCGCGCGCCGTGAGCGGGTTCACGGACACCGATCGCCTGCACATGGCCCGGGCCCTGGAGCTCGCGCGCCGGGGCCTCTACACCACGCGCCCCAATCCGCGCGTCGGCTGCGTGATCGTCGCCGGCGAAGCGGTCGTCGGTGAGGGCTGGACCGCGCCCACGGGGGGGCCGCACGCGGAGGCGCGCGCCCTCGAGGTCGCCGGCGAGCGCGCCCGCGGCGCCACCGTCTACGTCACGCTCGAGCCCTGCAGCCATTTCGGGCGGACCCCGCCCTGCGCGGACGCGCTCGTGCGGGCCGGCGTCGGTCGCGTGGTCGCGGCCGTGCGGGACCCGCACAGCTTCGTCGACGGCTCGGGCCTCGCGCGGCTCGAGGCCGCGGGCATCCCCGTGGAGACGGGACTGCTCGCGACGGAGGCGGAGGCGCTCAACGCCGGCTTCTTCGCCCGGCAGACCCGGGGGCGGCCCTGGGTGCGCCTGAAGCTCGCGGCGTCCCTCGACGGGCGCACGGCCATGGCGAGTGGCGAGAGCCAGTGGATCACGGGGCCCGCCGCCCGCCGGGACGTGCAGCACCTGCGCGCCCGCTCCTGCGCGATCGTCACCGGCGTCGGCACCGTGCTCGCGGACGATCCCCGGCTCACGCTGCGCGAAGCGGAGCTCGACGACCTGCCGGCCTTCGACCGGGCGTTCCTCGCCCGGGTCCCGCCCCTGCGCGTGGTCCTCGACGCCACCCTGCGCACGCCCCCCGGTGCGCGCGTGCTCCAGGGAGGGCCGGTCCTGATCCACGGCGGCGCGGAGGCCTCACCCGAACGGCGAGCGGCGCTCGAGGTGGCCGGGGCCGAGGTCGAACTGCTCGCGCCCGGCCCGTCCGGCGGCGTCGACCTGGCCGCCGTGCTCGCCGGCCTCGCCGCGCGCGAATGCAACGAGGTGCTCCTCGAATGCGGGCCGACCCTCGCCGGAAGCGCCCTCGCGGCGGGGCTCGTGGACGAGCTCTGGCTCTATCTCGCGCCCGTGCTCCTCGGCGACCGGGCGCGGCCCCTGGCCCGCCTCGGCCTCGACACCATGGCCGATCGCCTGCGCCTCGCGCTCCGTGACGTCACGCCCGTCGGCGACGATCTGCGCCTCGTGCTGACGCCGCCGGAGGGGCTGCGCTCGCTGCCGTGAGGCCCGGGACGCGGCTTGTCATCGCCGGGCCGAGTGCGCATAGTGCCGCTCCCCCGGTACCACGCGCCCGCGCCCGCGGGCGGATGCGAGGACCGTCATGACCTTCTCGAGTGTCGACACGCTCATCGACGAGATCCGCGCCGGTCGGATGATCGTGCTCCTCGACGACGAGGATCGCGAGAACGAGGGCGACCTCGTCATGGCCGCGCAGCACGTCACGCCCGAAGCCGTGAACTTCATGGCGAAGCACGCGCGCGGCCTCATCTGCATGCCCATGACCGTGGACCGCGCGCGGCACCTGCGCCTGCAGCCCATGGCCACGAGCAACCGCTCGAAGCACCACACGAACTTCACCGTCTCCATCGAGGCGGCCGAGGGCGTGACCACGGGCATCTCCGCGGCGGACCGCGCGCGCACGATCCAGGTCGCGGTGGCCCCGGGCGCGAGCCCCGACGACCTCGTCACGCCGGGCCACGTGTTCCCGCTCGTGGCGGAGCCCGGCGGCGTGCTCTCGCGCGCCGGCCACACGGAGGCGTCCTGCGACCTCGCGCGGCTCGCCGGCTGCGAGGCGGCGGCGGTGATCGTCGAGATCATGAACGAGGACGGCACCATGGCGCGGCTGCCGGACCTCGAGAAGTTCGCCGCCGAGCACGGTCTGAAGCTCGGGACCATCGCCGATCTCGTGCACTACCGGGCGCTCCACGATTCCACCGTCGAGCGCATCGGCGAGAAGGCGATCGAGACCGTCCACGGAGCCTTCCGCGTCGTCGCCTTCCGGGACACGCTCAAGGGCAACGTGCATCTCGCCCTCGTGCGCGGGCAGGTGGACGACGGTGCGCCGACGCTCGTGCGCGTGCACGCGCCGAACGTGCTCCTCGATCTCGTCGGTGCCGTGCGCGAGGGCCCGCGGAGCTGGAGCGTCGACCGTGCGCTCGCCCGCGTCGCCGAGGAGGGCTCGGGGGTCGTGGTGATCCTGGCCGGTACCGAGGGTCCCGAGGACACGCTGGAGCGCTTCGAGCTGTTTCCGGACACGCCGAGCTTCAACCGCAGCCTCCGCGCGGACGGCTCGAGCGTCTATCATTCCGTCGGGCTCGGCTCGCAGATCCTGCGCGACCTCGGCGTCCGCCGCATGCGGCTGATGTCGTTCCCGACCCGCTACAACGCGATCTCCGGCTTCGACCTCGAGATCGTCGAATACATCACCGACGACGGCGAACGCATTCCCGCCGAGCAGGTGGAGGGCGTCACGGACCTCGCTTCGCGCATGCGCGAGCGCGACGCCGGCGCCCGCTGAAGGAGCCCTCCATGAGCACCGTTCCGACCCTCGAGGGCGACTACGCCGCCAGCGGCGCCCGCTTCGCCCTCGTCGCGTCCCGTTTCAACGCCTTCGTCGTCGACTCCCTCGTCGAGGGAGCCCTGGACGCGCTGCGCCGGCACGGGGTGCCCGCGGACGCGTGCACGCTCGTGAAGGTGCCGGGGGCCTGGGAGCTGCCGCTCGCCGCGAGCAAGCTGGCGGAGGCGGGGCGCCACGATGCGGTGATCGTCCTCGGGGCCGTGATCCGCGGGGGCACGCCCCACTTCGACTACGTGGCCGGCCAGGCCGCGAGCGGCCTCGCCGCGGTGCAGGCCCGCACGGGGCTGCCGATCGTCTTCGGCGTGCTCACCACGGACACGATCGAGCAGGCCATCGAGCGTGCGGGCACGAAGGCGGGCAACAAGGGCGCCGAGGCGGCCATGACCGCCCTCGAGATGGTCAGTCTCCTGCGCCGCCTCGGCGGGGAGTGACCGTGGCCGCCGCCGAGTCCGACGACGCCGAGGCGCCGTCCCGTCGCCGGCGCGACCCCAACGCCCGTACCTGGGCGCGACGCTTCGCCGTGCAGGCGCTCTACCAGGCGCAGGTGAATCCCGCCTCGCCGACCGACCTCGTGGCCCAGTTCCGGGCCGACCACGACCTCTCCCGCGCCGACGTCGAGTACTTCACGGAGGCCGTGACCACGGTGCTGCGCCGGGCCGAGGCGCTCGATCTCGAGTACGCGGCGCTCCTCGACCGCTCCCTCGACGAGCTCGATCCCGTGGAGCGGGCGATCCTGCGCCTGGCCACCTGGGAGCTGAAGGAACGGCTCGACGTGCCCTGGCGGGTCGTCATCGATCAGGGCGTCACCCTCGCGCACCTCTACGGCGCGAGCGAGAGCCACCGCTACGTGAACGCCGTCCTCGACGGTCTCGCCCGGCGCCTGCGGACCGCCGAGACCGCCGCCCGCCGCGGCTGAGCCGACCCCGCCGATCCCTTGAACGAGTTCGAGCTCATCGACGTGCTCCTCGGCGAGATGCCGCCGCTCCCGGAGTCCGTGGTGATCGGTCCCGGCCGGGACGACGCGGCGGTGCTGCGCGTGGAGGCCGGGACGGAGTGGGTGCTGACTACCGATACGCTCCTCGCCGGTCGGCACTTCCCCGAGGGCTGCCCGCCGGCGCTCCTCGCCCGTCGAGCCCTGGCCGTGAACCTCAGCGACCTCGCCGCCATGGGCGCCGATCCCGGCGCCTATCTCGTGGCGCTCACGGCCCCGGCGCTCGACGCGCCCTGGCTCCGGGCCTTCGCGGCCGGCCTGAAGGCCGCCCAGGGGGACACCGGGGCCTGCCTCGTCGGCGGCAACCTCGCCCGCGGCCCCCTCTCCGTGACCGTGACCGCCACGGGCACCGTGCCGGCGGGGCAGGCGCTCCGTCGTGACGGGGCGCGGGTCGGCCACGGCGTGTGGGTGTCCGGGCGCGTCGGGGCCGGCGCCGCGGCGCTCGCCGCCCTGCGGCAGGCGCCGGAGGCCCTTCCCGCCCTCGTCGGCGCCGAGGCGCCGGACGCCTTCGCGGCCTACCTCACGCCCGTGCCCCGGATCGCCCTGGGCCGGGCCCTCCGGGATGCGGCCAGCGCCTGCATCGACGTCTCCGACGGGCTCGTCGCCGACCTCGGCCACCTCTGCGCCGCCTCCGGCGTCGGCGCCCGCGTGGCCCTCGAGCGCGTGCCGACCGTGGGCGAGGCCCGGGCCGCGGTCGCCGCCGGGGACGACTACGAGCTGCTCTTCACGCTGCCCCCGTCGGCCGAGGACCGCGTCGATGCCCTGGCCGCCGCCGGCGACGTGGCGCTCGCCCGCATCGGCCGCATCGTCGAGGAGCCCGGCGTCGTGCTGCTCGACGCGGAGGGCGACCCCCTGCCGCGGTCCGACGGCGGCTGGGACCACTTCCGCGACGCCGGTCCGTGAGCGGCGCGCGCATCCCCCTCGCCGCGCTCCGCGACCCGGTCGTGCTCGTGGCCACGGGCTTCGGCCTCGGCTGCCTGCGCCCGGGCCCCGGCACCTGGGGCACGCTCCTCGGCGTGCCCCTCGCCCTCGGCCTCGCCACGCTCCCGCTCTGGGGAGCCCTCGCGGCGCTGGCCGTGCTCGCGGCCGCCGGCGTCGTGCTGTGCACGGCCGCGGGGGAACGGCTCGGCGTCCACGACTCCGGCGGCGTGGTCTTCGACGAGATCGTCGGCTACGGCCTCACGGTGGTCTGGCTTCCGGCGGAACCCCTGGCCCTCGCCCTCGGCTTCCTCTGGTTCCGGGTCTTCGACATCGCCAAGCCCTGGCCCGTGTCCTGGGCGGATCGGTCGTTGCCCGGGGGCCTCGGCGTCATGGCCGACGACCTCGTCGCCGGGGCCCTCGCCGCCCTCGCGTCGGCCGGCTCCCTGGCACTCCTCGTCGGTTGAAGGGGCCCGCCCGCGGGTCGCTGGTCTAGGCTTTCTCCACGACGTCCGGCCCGGAGCGCACCATGGCCGTGCACCGCCTCCGCACCACCGCCCTCGCCCTGCTGCTGACCGCCGCCGGAGAGGTGGGCGCTGCGCCCTCCCTCGAGGTCCAGGGGCTCATGCGCGGCATGGCGGTCCTCGCCATCGACGGCGAGCGCCGCGTGCTCCGGGTCGGGGAACGGACCGACGAGGGCGTGGAGCTGCTCGAGGCCACGCCGAACCTCGCCCGGGTGCGGGTGGGGAACCAGGTGCTCGAACTCGGTCTCTCGCGGCGCGCCGGCGCCCGCTACGTGGAGCCACAGGAGCAGACCGTCCGCGTCGCCGCGGACCGCAGCGGCCACTACCGCATCGCGGGGCAGCTCGAGGGGCAGCCCGTGTCGTTCCTGGTCGACACCGGCGCGACGGTCCTCGCCCTGAGCAGCCGTCAGGCGGAGGGCCTCGGCATCGACTACCGGGGACGCGGGCGGATCGGTCAGGTCACCACCGCCGCCGGTCCCGCCGTCTCGCACCTGCTCACGCTCGAGACCGTCGAGGTCGGCGGCATCCGCGTCGAGGGGGTCGAGGCCGCGGTGGTCGAGGGCGCCTATCCGGAAGAGCCACTCCTCGGCATGTCCTTCCTCCGCCGCATCGGCCTCGCCGAGTCGAACGGCGTCATGACCCTCACCCAGCGCCGCTGACCCGACCCCGCTCCCGCGCCCCTGTGGGAGCCCGCTTCCGCGGCGACTTCCGAGGGCGCATCGGCGGTCCCTCTTCGCCGACTCCGTCGGCTTCCCACGGCGCCTCGTGGGAAGCGCACGCAGTGCGCGATGGTCCCGGCCAGGTCGAGGCGCCGCCGCCTGAAGTCGCCGACTCCGTCGGCTTCCCACGGCGCCTCGTGGGAAGCGCACCCAGTGCGCGATGGTCCCGGCCAGGTCGAAGCACCGACGTCTGAAGTCGCCGACTCCGTCGGCTTCCCACAGCGCCTCGTGGGAAGCGCACGCATTGCGCGATTCCCGGCCAGGTCGAAGCGCCACCGCCTGAAGTCGCCGACTCCGTCGGCTTCCCACGGCGCCTCGTGGGAAGCGCACGCAGTGCGCGATTCCCGACCGGGTCGAAGGCGCCGCGCTCGCTCTCGCCGACTCCGCCGGACTCCCGCGGGCCCTGCGACGCCTTCCATGGCAGACTCCCGCCGCTCCGCGACGGCACGGATCCCAGACCATGACCGGAATGATCGAGGTCGCCCGCTCCAGCGTGCAGACCTGGCAGTGCGACCAGATGGGCCACATGAACGTGCAGTTCTATCTGGATCAGGCGGAGCAGGGCATCGCCGCCCTGGCGCTCGCGCTCGGCCTGCCGCCCGGTGAAGCCCTGCGCCTGCGCGCCCGCGAGCACCACGTGCGCTTTCTCCGCGAGCAGCGCCCCGGTGCGCCCTTCTTCCTGCGGGCCGGCGTCGTCGACGTCGGCGAGGGCGGGCTCACGGTCTACGAGGAACTCGTGGAAACGGTCTCCGGGACGCCGGCGGCGACCTTCCGCGTCGAACTCGCCTGCGAGGACGCCACGACGACCCCGCGCCCGCTCCCGGCGACCGCCCGCCAGGCCGCGTCCGCCCTGCACGCGGAAGTGCCGGAGCACGGCCGCGCGCGG
This sequence comes from Pseudomonadales bacterium, assembly GCA_036351515.1. Classification (GTDB taxonomy): domain Bacteria; phylum Pseudomonadota; class Gammaproteobacteria; order Pseudomonadales; family Azotimanducaceae; genus JAZBPF01. The sequence continues at coordinate 7,011 of JAZBPF010000527.1, forward strand.
CCTCGTCCTCGACCCGCCTCGCCCGTCGCCGCGCCTTGAGGAAGCCGACGGCCTCGGCATGCTGCGCACCTGGCAGGGTCGCGTCGGCGCCGCGCAGGGCGACGAGACCGGCCGCCTGACGGCGCGGCACTTCATGGGCATCGTCTCCGACAGCATCCCGAACCTGCTCGCCCTCACCGGCGGCGCGGACCGCTCGCGCGCATCGAACGTCGGCGGCGCCGCCCTCGAGTACCGCTTCGTCTACCGCGGCGCGCCTCGTGTGGGCGACGTGCTCACGCTGCGCAGCGGCCTGAAGCAGGTCTCCGCCAAGACCTACACCTGGTGCCACTGGCTCTTCGATCTCGCGACCGGCCACGCGGTCGCCACCGCCGAGGCCGTCGCCATCGCCCTCGATCTCGAGCAGCGCCGCGCCATCCCCATCCCCGACGCCATGCGCACCGACCTCGAGGCGCGCGTCATCGACGGCCTCGGCGTCTGATCGTTTCGCCCGGCTCCGTGGGAGCCCGCTTCAGCGGCGACGGCTTCGCGGTTCGACCTCGGACGGAAACCGACGACCGGACCCGCAGGGGTCGAAGCGCGACGCCGTGCGCCCGTGCCCCCGCTTCGATTGACCGGCTCCATGATCCGCGCGATGGTCCCGAGCATGCGAGGGGCGCGCGCGGATCGGCTTCGAGCCATCGGTGATCTTCCCGCCCGACGGATCAGGGAGAGCGTGCGATCAGCACCGAGCTCGAGGCGCTGCGGAACGAGATCGACCAGCTGGACGAGGAGCTGGTCGAACTGCTTTCTCGAAGATTCGCGGTCTCGCGTCGGGTCGGGGCCCTGAAGCGCACGAGTGCCCTGGCGCCTCGCGATCCCGGGCGCGAGGCGCGGCAGCGGCGGCGCATCCGCGAGCTCGCCG
>JAZBPF010000528.1:0-3348 GCA_036351515.1 Pseudomonadales bacterium
CCGGAGGACGCGGTGCTCATCGCCCAGGAGACGGGCTTCCCGGTGGCGCTGAAGATCGATTCGCCGGACATCACCCACAAGAGCGACGTCGGCGGCGTGCGCCTCGGCCTCGAGCACGCCCACGAGGTGCACGACGCCTGGCACCGCATGCTGGAGGACGTGCGCCGGGCGCGACCCGAGGCGCGCATCGACGGCGTCTTCGTGGAGCCCATGTGGTCGGGGCGGGCCGGCCGCGAACTCATGATCGGCGTGGTCGCGGATCCGCTCTTCGGCCCGGCGATCAGCTTCGGTCTGGGCGGTACGCTCGTGGAGGTCCTCGACGACCGCGTGGTCGCCCTGCCGCCCCTGAACCGCTTCCTGATCCGCTCCATGATCGGCCGCAGCCGTGCGGCCCGGCTCCTCGCGGCCTTCCGGGGCGCCCCGGCCGTCGCGACGGAACCGCTGGAGGAGATCCTGCTGCGGGTGTCCGAGCTCGTCTGCGAGCTGCCCTGGCTCTCGGCCCTCGACCTCAATCCGGTGATCGTGGACGACCGCGGCGCCACGGTGGTGGACGCGCGCGTGATGGTGCGGCCCTGGAACCCGTCGGCGCGCCCCTACGACCACATGGCGATCCACCCCTACCCGGCGAACCTCGTCGAGCGGGTGGTGCTGCCGCACGGCGAGGCGGTCACGATCCGCCCGATCCGCCCCGAGGACGCGCAGATGGAGCAGGCCTTCGTGGCCGGGCTCTCGGAGCGCTCCCGCTACCTGCGCTTCATGAGCGCCTTCCCGAAGCTGCCGCCGCAGCTGCTCTCGCGCTTCACGCAGATCGACTACGACCGGGAGATGGCGCTGATCGCCGTGGTGCGCGAGGGGGACGAGGAACGGGAGATCGGCGTCGCCCGCTACGCGTCCACGGACGACGGTGCGAGCTGCGAGTTCGCCATCGTGGTCGCCGACGCCTGGCAGGGGCGCGGCCTCGCCCGCCGGCTCTTCGCCAAGCTCATCGACACGGCCCGGAGCCGGCGCTTCCGGCGCATGCACGGGATCATCCTGCGCGAGAACCCGCGCATGCTCGCCTTCGTGCGCTCCATGGGCTTCCGCACCCACCCCGTGCCCGAGGAGCCGGAGATCCTCCGGGCGACGATGGAGCTCTGAAGTCAGAGGCCGAACAGCGCCCGCGCGTTCTCCCCGAGCACCCGCCGGCGCCGCTCCGGCGTCAGCCCGGCGACGGCCCGACGGATCAGCTCGGGGGCGTCCGGCGGCGCGTCGATGTGGGGAAAGTCGCTGCCCCAGAGGATCCGGTCCTCGCCCACCAGCTCCAGCGCCGCCCCGATGCCCCGCTCCTCCGGCTCCGCCACGAACCAGAGGTTGCGCCGGAAGTAGTCCGAGGGCCGCTCCCGGAGGGTCATCGTGCTCGCGAACACCCGGTGCTTCTCGTCGAGGCGGTCCATGAGGTAGGCGGCGAAGCCGCAGCCGGCCTCGACCGCGCCGATCTTCAGGGTCGGATGCCGGTCGAAGAGCCCCGTCACCACCATGGCCGTGAGCGCCGGAATCAGCTGCGCCGTGGCGCCGAGGCCGAAGCCGAAGACCGGGCCGGGAGCGGTGGCGTGCCAGTCCGCGAAGGGGACGGCGGCACCGCCGAAGCGCACGATCACGTGCAGGAGCCCCGGGACGCCCGCCTCCGCGAGGCGCGCCCAGAGGCCGTCGTGGGCCGGGTCGTCCGGACGGCGGCCGTCGACGGTCTCCGGCGGCACGAACAGCCCCCGGAACCCGAGGGCGAGGCAGCGCTCGAGCTCGGCCACCGCCGCCTCGGGATCGCGCCAGTTCACGATCGCCACCGGAAGCACGCGCCCCGGCAGCGCCGCCGCGAATTCCGCTTGCCAACGGTTGTAGGCACGGCAGTAGGCGGAGGCCAGGGCGTCGTCGTCCGTGGGAAACGGCAGGATGCCGATGGTGGGGAAGAGCACGCCCGCGTCCACGCCCCAGGCGTCGAGGAGCGCCGCCCGGCCGGCCGGGTCCCAGCTGCCGGGCGGACAGCCGTCGACGTAGCGCATGGCTCCGCCGAAGAGCCGCTGCACGGGCACGCCGGAGCCGCCGAGACCGGCGAGCACGCCCGAGAGCACCACCTGCTCGCCGATGATCAGGTGCTCGACCCCGTCCCGTTCCTCGATGCGGATCGCCCGGTCCCGGAACCGCGGCTCCAGGTACTCCTGCCAGAGCTCCGGCGGTTCCATGACGTGGGAATCGCAGTCGACGACCAGTCCTTCCTCTCCCATCTCCCCTCCCTCAGAGCGAGCGTGCGGCGTCCTGCACCGCCTGAAGCACCCGGGCCAGCTCCGCCTCCCCGTGGCGCCAGCAGAGGAACCCGTGGTGGCGAGGATGGGCGAAGACGCCGGCCCGCGCGAGGGCGCCGTAGAAGCGGTCACGCCGCGCCGGCTGATCCGCCGCGAGCGCGGGATCGAAGTGCAGGAAGGGCATCTGCGGGAAGGGCGAGAGGGACACGGGCAGGCCGGTCCCGGCCACGATCGTCGCGAGCGCCGCGGCGAGCGCCTCGCCGCGGTCCCGGAGCACGCTCGCCACGCGCTCGGTCTCGAGCACCTCCAGGGTCGCACACGCCGCCACCATCTCCAGGCCGTTGGGGAAGTAGGTGGACGAGATGAAGGTGCGCCGGGAGGACTCCATGATCGCCCGACGCCCGACCAGCGCCGCCAGCGCATAGCCGTTCGCGAGCGCCTTGCCCAGCGCCGTGAGATCCGGGGTCACGCCGTAGAGGCCCTGCGCGCTGCCTGCATGGACGCGGAAACCCGTGCGCACCTCGTCGAAGACGAGCACGGCCCCGGCCTCGTCGGCGAGGCGGCGCACACCCTCGAGGAAGCCCGGCGCCGGCGGCTCGAGCTGCGCGTCGAAGTCGTGGCCGATCGGCGTGAGCACGATCGCGGCCACCGCGCCGGCGTGGGCCCGGAGCAGCCCCTCGAGGGCGTCGAGATCGTTGTAGGGAAAGGGGAGCACCTCGGGCACGGGCCGCCGCGGGACGCCCGGATCGTCGTCGAGGCACCAGTCGTGCCAGCCGTGGTAGCCGCAGCGCAGCACCAGGGTCCGCCCCGTGTGCGCCCGCGCGATACGCACCGCAGCGGTGGTGGCGTCGGAGCCGGTCTTGAAGAACAGCGCCTGCTCCGCGGAAGGCACGATGCGCACCAGCCGCTCGGCGAGTTCCACCATCACGGGCTCGGGGAGGTTCAGGCAGAAGCCGCGGCGGGCCCGGTCCGACACCGCGTCGTCGACGACGGCCTCCCCGTGCCCGAGGATCACCGGGCCGTAGCCGAGGAGCAGGTCCACGTACTCGCGGCCGTCCACGTCCGTGATGCA
>JAZBPF010000529.1:0-16230 GCA_036351515.1 Pseudomonadales bacterium
CTTCAAGGACTACATCGCCATCCCCAAGGCGAACGGCTACCAGTCCCTGCACACGACGCTCTTCGGCATGCACGGCGTGCCCATCGAGATCCAGATCCGCACGCACCAGATGGACGCCGTGGCGAACCACGGCATCGCCGGCCACTGGTTCTACAAGTCCGACGACGAGGCGGGCGCCGGTAGCCACGCCCGGGCCCGGGAATGGGTGAAGGGCCTGCTCGAGCTGCAGCAGCGGGCGGGCAACTCGATGGAGTTCATCGAGAACCTGAAGATCGACCTGTTCCCGGACGAGGTCTACGTGTTCACGCCCAAGGGGCGGATCCTGGAGCTGCCGCAGCGCGCCTCCCCGGTGGACTTCGCCTACGCCGTGCACACGGACGTGGGCAACACCTGCGTCGCCTGCCGCATCGACCGGCGTCTGGCACCGCTCTCGGCCCAGCTCCAGAGCGGCCAGACCGTGGAGATCATCACCTCCGAGGACGCGCGGCCGAACCCGGACTGGCTCTCCTTCGTGGTCACGGGCAAGGCGCGATCCTCGATCCGTCACGCCCTGAAGCACCAGAAGGTCGCCGAATCCCGCGCCCTCGGCCGGCGCCTGCTCAACCGGTCGCTCGCGAACCTCGAGGTGTCCCTGAAGGAGATCCCCGAGGCGCGGCGCGCGGCCGTGCTCGCCGAGCTCGGTTTCCCGTCCCTGGACGACCTCCTCGAGGACATCGGTCTCGGCAACCGCATGGCCTACGTCGTGGCGCGCATGCTGACCCGCGAGGGCGAGGACGCCGGCGACACGCTCGCCGTGGAGCAGGGCGGGCCGCTCGCGATCCGCGGCACCGAGGGTCTGGTGGTGACCTACGGCAAGTGCTGCCATCCGCTGCCCGGGGACCCGATCGTCGGCCACATCAGCTCCGGCCGCGGGCTCGTCGTCCACCGCGACGCCTGCCGGAACGTGACCGAGCTGCGCGGCCGCCGCGAGGAAGTGATCCCGGTGCGCTGGTCCGAGAACGTGGTCGGCGAGTTCACCGCCGAGCTGCGCCTCGAGGTGGAGGCCCGCAAGGGCGTGATCGCGGAACTCGCCTCGGAGATCACCGACGCCGACGCGAACATCGAGAAGATCAGCACGACGGAACGCAACGCCCGGCTCTCGACCGTGGCGATCTCCCTCGGCGTCCGCGACCGGGTGCACCTCGCCCGGATCATGCGCCGCCTGCGGCGCCTCGCGCCGGTGATCGGCATCTCCCGCAGCCGGAACACCTGACGCGGAGCGGAGCCCCCGTGAAGCCCTACGAACCCGTGCACAGCGACGCCGCGCCGGCCGCCATCGGCCCCTATTCCCAGGCCGTGCGCGCCGGGGACCTCGTGTTCCTCTCCGGCCAGATCCCGCTCGATCCCGCGACCGGCGAACTCGTCGACGGCGACTTCGACGCGCGGGTGACGCGCGTCCTCGACAATCTCGAGGCCGTCGCTTCCGCCGCCGGCGGAAGCCTCGCGGCCGCGGTGAAGTTCACGGTCTATCTCACGGACCTCGGCCGCTTCGCGGCCGTGAACGCGGCCATGGAAGCGCGGCTCACGGCCCCCTACCCGGCGCGCGCCGCGGTGCAGGTCGCGGCCCTGCCGAAGGGCGCGGACGTGGAGATCGAGGCGATCCTGCGGCTCGTCTGAGCGACGCTCCCCGGAGCCCACGGGCGCAGCACGGACGGCCGACGCGATGGCGCCCCCTCAGGCCCCGGCGGCGACGCGTCGGCGCAGGGTCTCGAGGCCTCCGTCCCGCTCGAGTTCCGCGACGACCTCCTCGAAGCCCGACCGGTAGTCCGGATGGCGCCAGCGAAAGCCCGTCTCCTCGAGGAAGCGCGGGAGGATCCGACGGCTGGGGGCGCGCTCGTCTCCGGCGCCGGAAGCCTCCTCGAGGGACACGCCGAGCCGCTCCGCGAGCCAGACGAGCACCTCGTGGCGCGGAGCCGGCGCCGGGTCGCTGCCGATCACGCGGCCCGGCAGGGACTGATCCGCGGGGGCACGCGCGAGCAGGTGCGCCACCGCCTCGGCCGCGTCGTCCCGATGAATCCGGTTGGTCCAGTGCACCGGTTCCCGCGGCGCACCCCGTCCCCGCAGCACCCGCTCGAGCAGCGCCGTCCGTCCGGGGCCGTAGAGCCCCGAGAGCCGCAACGCCGTCGTCGGGCCGGGGAGGGCGTCGAAGGCCGCCTCCGCCTCCCGCAGCACCGCGCCGCGCCAGCTGCCTCCCGCCGCGGGCGTCGCGTCGTCGATCACCGCATCCTCGCCCTGGCCGTACACGGCCGTGCTGGAGACGAGGACCGCCCCCGCCAGGGGCGCGCGCGCGAACCGGCGGGCGACGTTCCGGGCCCCGGCGACGAAGGTGCGGCGGTAGCCGGCCTCGTCGTAGCGGTCCGGCGTGAGGCAGAGGACCAGCAGCTCCGGATCTGCGGGGATTGCCTCGAGGGCGGCCGGATCGGTGACGTCGGCGCGGACCGTGGCGACGCCCGGCGGCCCTCCCGCGCCGCGGCGCGCGCCGGTCACGCGGGCGCCGCGCTCGGCGAGGCGAGCGGCCACCCGGCCGCCGAGGTCACCGAGGCCCACGACGAGGACCCGTCTCCCCCGGAGTCCGTCCCGTCCTGCGGTCATGACCGTTCTCCCATGCGCTCCCGGGGCGTGTCCCGGCGTCGGGGCGGAGCCTATCGTCGCGGGCGGCGGCGGGGCCAGCCAGGGCGCACTCCGGCCGCCGCGCCCCGTGCGCCGCCTCCCGCCGCGGGCGGCCCGGTACACTGCGCCGACCCATGGAGGAGCCCTCGACCCCCATGACGCCGTCCGCGTCCCCGCCGTCCGCGCCTGCCGCGACCGCCCAGGCCGCGCTGCTCGCCTCCGTGACGACGCTCAAGGGCGTCGGTCCCGCGCTCGCCGAGAAGCTCGCGCGGCTCGCCGTGGAGCGCATCCTCGACCTGCTCTTCCACCTGCCCCTGCGCTACGAGGACCGCACGCGCCTCGTGCCCCTCGGCGCCGTGCGTCCCGGCGACCGGGTGGTGGTGGAGGGGCGGGTCGTCCTCGCGGACGTGGTCTTCGGCCGCCGCCGCAGCCTCCTGTGCCGTCTCGAGGACGGCACCGGACTGCTGTCCCTGCGCCTGTTCCACTTCAGCGCCGCCCAGCGCAGTCGTCTCGTGCCCGGTGCGCGCGTGCGCTGTTTCGGCGAGGTGCGCACCGGCGCCTCGGGGCTCGAGCTCTTCCATCCGGAGTACCGGGTCCTCGCGGACGGCGAGGCCGTCCCCCTGGCGGACCGGCTGACCCCCGTCTATCCGACCACCGAGGGCCTCGCCCAGGGGCGCCTGCGTCAGCTCGTCGGGGCCGCGCGCGCCGTGCTGCGCCGGCATCCGGAGGCGCTCGAGGCGGAGCTCGCCGAGGCGCTCGACCTCGTGCACGCGCCGCCCCCGGACGTGTCCCTCGCCGCCCTCGAGGCCGGCATGCACCCGGCCCAGCAGCGTCTCGCCCTCGACGAGCTCCTCGCCCACCACCTCTCCCTGCTCACGGCCCGGCGCCGGGCCCGCGCCCTCGCCGCACCGGCCCTGCCGGACGCGGGCGCGCTGCGCGAGCGCTTCCTCGCGGAGCTCCCCTTCGCGCTCACGGAGGCCCAGCGGCGGGTCACGGCGGAGATCGACCGCGACCTCTCGGGCGAGGTGCCGACCCTGCGCCTCGTGCAGGGCGACGTGGGCGCCGGCAAGACCGTGGTCGCGGCCCTGGCCATGCTCCGGGCCGTCGAGGCCGGGGCCCAGGCCGCGCTCATGGCACCAACGGAGCTCCTGGCGGAGCAGCACCAGCGCACGCTCGAGGCCTGGTTCGCGCCCCTCGGCGTGTCCGTGCGGCTGCTCACCGGCCGCCTGCGCGCCGCCCGGCGGCGCGAGGAGGAAGCCGCCCTGGAAGCCGGCCGCACGGCCGTCGCCGTCGGGACCCACGCGCTCTTCCAGGACCGGGTGCGCTTCCGGTCCCTGGCGCTGGTGGTGATCGACGAACAGCACCGCTTCGGGGTCCACCAGCGCCTGGCCCTGCGGGAGAAGGGGGCCGCGGCGGACCGGGCCCCGCACCAGCTCGTGATGACCGCGACGCCGATCCCGCGGACCCTCGCCATGAGCGCCTACGCGGACCTCGACCTGTCCGTGCTGGACACGCTGCCGCCGGGACGCACGCCGGTGCGCACGGTGGTCGTGGGCGCGGACCGGCGCGAGACCGTGATCGAACGGGTCAGCGCCGCGTGCCGGGGCGGGCGCCAGGCCTACTGGGTGTGCACGCTCATCGAGGAATCCGACGCCCTGCAGGCGGAGGCGGCCGAGGTGACCGCGGAGCGCCTGCGCGAGGAGCTGCCCGATCTCTCCGTGGGCCTCGTGCACGGGCGCATGAAGGCCGACGAGAAGGCGGCGGCCATGGCGGCGTTCCAGGCGGGGGAGACGGAGCTGCTCGTGGCGACCACGGTGATCGAGGTCGGCGTGGACGTGCCGAACGCGTCGCTCATGGTGATCGAGAACGCCGAACGCCTGGGGCTCGCGCAGCTCCACCAGCTCCGGGGACGGGTGGGTCGGGGCTCCGTGGAGAGCCACTGCGTGCTGCTCTACCAGCCGCCCCTGTCGCGCGGTGGCCGGGAGCGCCTCGGCGTGCTCCGGGACTCGAACGACGGCTTCGCCATCGCCGAGAAGGACCTGGAGCTCCGCGGCCCCGGGGAGGTCCTCGGCACCCGGCAGACGGGACTCGTGGACCTGCGGGTGGCCGATCTCGTGCGCGATCGGGAGCTGCTCCCGGAGGTGCGACGCCGGGCGCAGCGCCTGCTGACGGAGGATCCGGCCGCCGCGGAGCGCATCGTCGACCGCTGGCTGGGAGGCCGGGCGCGCTACGTGGACGCCTGAGCGCTCGCCTCAGACCGCGGCGCCGGGGACCTGGGCTCCGCGGCCGAGGCCCGCGTCGGGATCGGCGAAGCGGTCGAGCTCGAGCTTGCCCTCGCTGCGCGCCACGATCGTGGCGACCATCCCGTCCCCGGTGACGTTGACGACGGTGCGCATCATGTCGAGGAGCCGGTCCACGCCGATGATGAGCATGATGCCCTCGGCGGGCAGGTTCACCTGCTGCAGGACCATGGTGAGCATGATGAGGCCGACCCCCGGCACCCCCGCCGTGCCGACGGAGGCCATGGTCGCCGTGAGGATCACCATCAGGTAGTCGGCGAGCACGAGATCGACGTTGTAGTACTGGGCGATGAACACCGTGGCCACGCCCTGCATGATCGCCGTGCCGTCCATGTTGATGGTGGCCCCGAGGGGCACCGTGAAGGACGCGACCTCGTTGCGCACGCCGAGGCGCCACTCCACGGTCTCCAGCGTCACGGGCAGCGTGGCGCCGCTCGAGGACGTCGAGAAGCCGAGGAGCATGGGCTCGCGCATCTTGCGGAAGAAGACCCGCGGCGAGACCCGGCCGAGGAGCGCGAGGAGCGTCGGATAGACCACGAGCAGGTGCACCACGAGCACGCCCGCGACCGTGAAGAAGTACTTGGCGAGCGCCCCGATCTCCCCCCAGCCCATCTCCGTGAACAGCACGGCCATGAGACAGAACACACCGTAGGGCGCGAGCTCGATGAGGAACATCACGAGGCGCATGATCACCTCGTTGAAGTCCTCGAACACGCCCTTCACCCGCTCTCCCGCGGGCCCCGCCTTGGCGATGGCGAAGCCCAGGAGCAGGGCGAAGACGATGATCTGCAGCATGTTCCCCTCGGCCATGGAGGCGACCGGATTCGTGGGGAAGACGTCGACGATCACGTCCTTGATGGAGGGCGGCGCCTCGGCCTCGAAGGCACGACTCTCGCCGGGATTCGCCCCCTCGCCGGGATCGACGGCGAGGGCGACCAGGAGGGCGATGGTGATGGCGATGGCGGTCGTGAGCAGATAGAGGCCGAGGGCCTTGCCCCCGAGGCGCCCCATGGCGGCGCCGTCGGAGAGATTGCTCGCGCCGCAGACGAGGGAGACGAGGACCAGCGGCACCACGAGCAGCTTGAGGGAGGCGATGAAGATCGTCCCGCCCACGTCGAGGACCCCGTCCACCACGAAGCTGCGCAGGAAGTGCGCCTCGGGCAGCCCGAGGGCGTGCAGGAGCGATCCGAGCGCGAAGCCCGCGATCATCCCGAGAAGGATCCTGGCGGTGAGGCTCATGGGCGGAGCGGCCGTCGCGGAGAAGCGGTAACGCTAACGGCCCGAGGGGGGCGGCGCAACGCGCCGGCCCGGGCGGCCGGCGGCGGAGGAAGGCGGCCTCAGCCGACCTCGATCATCTCGAAGTCTTCCTTGCCGACCCCGCATTCGGGGCACACGAAGTCCTCGGGCACGTCCTCCCAGCGCGTGCCCGGCGGAATGCCCTCGTCCTCGCAGCCCTCGGCCTCGTCGTAGATCCAGCCGCAGACGATGCACTGCCACTTGCGCATGGAACACTCCGGGGCGTCGGGAAACGGCCGTGGAAGGTACTGGCGGGCCCCGTGGAAATCAATCGCCGTCGCCGTTGCGTGGACCGGACCCTTCGCGCAGAGTCCGCGGGTGCTCGCCCTCGCCCCCCCAGCGCCCGTGCTCGCCCCGGCAAGGCCCCTCGCCCGCGCCGGCGTCCCCGACGCCCTGCTGCCCCTGCACGTGCCCGAGCCCCTGCGGGACTGGCTGCTCCACGACCGCTCGATCACGGGCCGGGTGGCGGCGCGCTTCGGTCCGGTCCACGTGCAGCTGCTGCGCGAGGGCCGGGGGCGGGCGACCGCCCTCGAGGCCGGGCTGCTCGCCCGCGGCCGGACGCGTGCGCCCGCGCGCGGCGGCGGCTGGTGGGTCCGCGAGATCGCGCTCGCCACGGACGGGCAGGAGCGGCTGCGCGCCCGCACCCTCGTGCCTCCGGACGCACCGCGGCTGCGGCGAGCGCTCTCGGGGCTCGGCGCCCGCCCCCTCGGCCGCCTGCTCTTCGTGCGCGACCGGCTCCGCCCGGGCGTGCGGCGCCGCTACCGCTGCGCCGTGCCCACGGCCGGCGGGGGCTGGATGCGCGCCACGGTCTGGCGGATCGGCAGCGAGGAGCTGCTCGTCCTCGAGACGCCCACCGCCGTGCAGGAGCCGTCGCCCGGCGCCCCCGCCTGACGGCCCACGCCCGTGCCGCGGCGCCGCCGTGGCTCCCACGCGGACCGGAGCGGTAGACTCGCCCCGCTTCCGCAGCGAGAGAGCGAGATGCGACTCGATCCTTCCGGCGCTCCGGTCCTCGAGCGACTCACGGACCGCATTCCCGCCTGGCTCGAGGTCACGCGCCTGAACCGTCCGGTGGGCATCGGCCTGCTCCTGTGGCCGACGCTCTGGGCGCTGTGGATCGCGGCCGACGGGCTGCCGCCGACGGATCTCCTCGCGATCTTCGTCGCCGGGGTGGTGCTCACGCGCAGCGCCGGCTGCGTGATCAACGACTACGCGGACCGGGACTTCGACGGGCACGTCCAGCGGACCCGGGAGCGGCCCATGCCCGCCGGCCGCGTGCGTCCCCGGGAAGCGCTCGCGCTGGCGACGACGCTCGTGCTCCTCGCCTTCGTGCTCGTGCTGTTCACGAACCGGCTCACGATCCTGCTCGCGCCGGTCGCCGTGGTCCTGGCGGCGCTCTACCCCTTCATGAAGCGCGTGACGCACCTGCCGCAGCTGTTCCTCGGCGCCGCCTTCTCCTGGGCCGTGCCCATGGCCTTCGCGGCCGTCACCGGAGGCGTGCCCACGCTCGCCTGGCTCCTGTTCGTGGCCAACCTGCTCTGGACCGTCGCCTACGACACGGAGTACGCGATGGTCGACCGGCCCTGGGACCTCGAGGTCGGGATCAAGTCCACGGCGATCCTCTTCGGGGAACTCGATCGGCTCATGATCGGGGTCCTCCAGGGCAGCTTCCTCCTGTGCATGGCCCTCCTCGGCCAGCGCCTCGGCTACGGCCTCGCCTACCAGGCCGGCCTGCTCGCCGCCGCGGCCGGCTTCCTGCAGCAGCAGTGGCTCATGCGGGGCGGCGACCTCGACGCCTGCCTGCGCGCCTTCAAGGCCAACAACGTGGTCGGGATCGCGATCCTCGCAGGCATCGCCGCGGATCGTTTCCTCGCCGCCTGAGGCGGGGGCACGGCACCGACCGGGACGGTATACTCGCCCGCCGCGGTCACCCGCGCCCCCGGGGACGGGCGCGGTCTCGGCGCGAGGGGGGAAGGCCGGACTCCATGGAACGTTTCGTGCGCATCGTCGACGCCTTCACCGAGGCCGTGGGCCGGGGCGTCTCCTGGCTCGTGCTCGTGATGACGCTGGTCACCTGCGTGGTGGTGCTGCTGCGCTACGGCTTCTCCGTGGGCTCCATCGCCCTGCAGGAGAGCGTGCTCTACCTGCACGGCATGGTGTTCATGCTCGGCATTCCCTACGCCCTCAAGCACGACGCACACGTCCGGGTGGACGTCCTCTACGGGCGCATGAGCGCGCGCACGCGGGACTGGGTGGATCTGGCGGGGCACCTGCTCTTCCTGCTGCCCCTGGCGGGCTTCGTCCTCTACGTGAGCTGGGACTACACGGCCCGCTCCTGGCGCATCCTCGAGGGATCGCAGGAGGTCGGCGGCATTCCCTACGTCTATCTCCTGAAGACCCTGATCCCGCTGCTCGCCGTGACCCTGGCCCTGCAGGGCGTCGCGGAGATCCTGCGCATCGTCCTGCGCCGCACCGGCCGGAGCTGATTCGTGCTCGAGTTCGTGCCCCTGCTGATGTTCGGCTGCGTCTTCGTGCTGCTGCTCGCGGGCTACCCGGTCGCGCTCACGCTCGCCGGCACGGCCCTGCTCTTCGGCCTGGCGGGCATGGCGCTCGGCGTCTTCTCCCCCGGGGACCTCGGCTTCCTCGCCGGGCGCATCTACGGAACGATCACGAACCAGACGCTCGTGGCCGTGCCGCTGTTCGTGCTCATGGGCGTGGTGCTGGAGAAGTCGAAGGTCGCCGAGAAGCTCCTGGACAGCTTCTCCCTCGTCTTCGGGCGGCTGCCCGGCGGTCTCGGCCTCGCCGTGACCTTCGTCGGCATGCTCATGGCCGCGAGCACCGGCATCGTCGGCGCGACGGTGGTGACCATGGGGCTCATGTCGCTGCCCACCATGCTCCGCCACGGCTACGATCCGCGGCTCGCCACGGGGACCATCGCCGCCACCGGTACCCTCGGGCAGATCATCCCGCCGTCGATCGCCCTCGTGCTCCTCGGGGACGTGCTCTCGAGCGCCTACCAGCAGGCCCAGCTGAACATGGGCATCTTCTCGCCGGACACGGTCTCCGTCGGCGACCTCTTCGCCGGGGCCCTCGTGCCGGGCCTCGTGCTCGTGGTCGTCTACATGCTCTACGTGGGCGGGACGGCGGTGCTGAGTCCGCGTCGGGCGCCGGTCGTGGCGGCCGAGGCGCTCACGGGCGGTCGCGAGGTGAACCTGCTCGTCGAGGCGCTCAAGGGGCTGTTCCCGCCCCTCGTGCTCATCGTCGCCGTGCTCGGCTCGATCATGGGGGGCGTGGCCACGCCGACGGAGGCTTCCGGCGTGGGCGCGCTCGGAGCGCTGCTGCTGGCCGTCGCCCAGCGTCAGCTCGACCTCGAGCGGCTGCGGGAGATCGTCCGGTCGACCACCCGCACCACGGCCATGGTCTTCTTCATCCTCATCGGCGCCGCCGTGTTCAGCCTCGTGTTCCGGGGCTACGGCGGGGACGACCTCGTCAACGAGCTCTTCACCGACATGCCCGGGGGCGTGGTGGGCGCCACCGTGATCGTCATGGTGGTGATCTTCCTGCTCGGGTTCATCCTCGACTTCATCGAGATCACCTTCGTGGTGGTGCCCATCGTCGGCCCCGTACTGCTGGCCATGGGTCTCGATCCCGTCTGGCTCGGCGTCATGATCGCCGTGAACCTGCAGACGAGCTTCCTGACGCCGCCCTTCGGCTTCGCGCTCTTCTACCTGCGCGGCGTCGCGCCCGCCTCCGTGCGCACGGCCGACATCTACCGGGGCGTGGTCCCGTTCATCGTCATCCAGCTCGCGCTGCTCGGCGTCCTGGCCCTGTGGCCGGAGCTGGCCACCTGGCTGCCCGCCCGGCTCTACGACTGACCGACGTCAGGGGGGCGGCGACGCGGTGGCCTCGCGGGCGTCGAGGTAGGCGCGCTCGGAAACTTCGTGCCAGGCCGTGACTGCCGCCTGGAAGGCCCGGTAGGACTCGTGGATCCGGCTCGCCTGCGGCGAGCTCGCCCCGAGGGCGTCCACCACCGCGTCCGACTCCCGCCGCAGGGCCGCGAGGATTCCGGGAGGGAAGGGCCGCAGGGCCACGCCGTGGACGTCCACCAGGCGGCGGAGCGCGGCGGGACTGCGGGCCGTGTACTCCGCGAGCATGGTGTCGTTGAGGGCTCGCGCGGCGGCCTCGATCACCGCACGCAGGTCCGCGGGGAGGGCCGCCCAGGCCTCGGCGTTCACGAGCAGCTCCAGCGGCGGGCCCGGCTCCTGCCAGCCCGGCGCGTAGTAGAAGTGCGCCGCCTGGTGGAGGCCGAAGGCGAGGTCGTTGTAGGGACCGACCCATTCGGTGGCGTCGATCAGGCCGGATTCGAGGGCCGTGAAGACCTCCGAGGCCGGCAGCGAGACGGCGACCCCGCCCAGGCGCTCGAAGACGTCGGCCCCGAGCCCCTGGATGCGCATGTGCAGGCCCCGCAGGTCCTCGGGGCCCGCGAGTTCCTCCCGGAACCAGCCGCCCATCTGCATGCCGGAGTTGCCGCCGGGGAAGGGGACGAGGCCGAAGGGGGCGTAGAGCTCGCGCCAGAGCGCGAGCCCGCCGCCGTGGTAGAGCCAGCCGTTCATCTCCTGGGCGGTCATGCCGAAGGGCACGCCGCCGAAGAACATGGCCTCGGGGATCTTGCCCCGCCAGTAGTAGGCGGCGCCGTGGCCGAGCTCGGCGCGGCCCTGGGCCACGGCGTCGAAGACCTCGAAGGCACCCACGACCTCCCCGGCACCGCGCAGGCGGATCCGCAGGCGCCCGCCCGAGGCCCGCTCCACGTCCCGGGCGAAGCGTTCGATGCCGCTCCAGGGGCCCGGAAGGCCCCGCGGGGCGGTGCTGACGAGGGTCCAGGTCCGCCCCGCCCCGGCCGCCGGCGCGGGGGCATCCGCGGAATGCGGCGTCCCGCCGCAGCCGGCGAGGAGCGCCAGGGCCGCGAGCGCCGCGGCCGCGGACCGACGCACCGGGTCAGTCTCCCTCGGTCGCGGCCCGTGCGTTCATGAAGGCGTGCTCGGAGACCTCGGTCCAGGCCTTCACGTCCTCCGCGAATTCCGTGAAGGAGGCGTGAATGCGCTCGGCCATGGGGGAGGTCGTGCCCATCTCCGCGAGCACCTGGTCGGAGACCTCCCGGTAGCGCTGGAGCACGTCGTCGGGGAAGCGGCGGACCTTCACGCCCTTCTCCACGAGCTGGGCGAGCGCCGCGTTGTTCCGCGCCGTGTACTCGGCGAGCATGTCCTCGTTCATGGCCCGGGTCGCGATCTCGATGATCGCCTGCAGATCCTCGGGCAGCGCCTCGAAGGCCTCCTGGTTGACGATGGTCTCCATGACCGCCCCCGGCTCCTGCCAGCCCGGGTAGTAGTAGTACTCGGCGATGTCCTGGAGCCCGAAGGCGAGATCGTTGTAGGGGCCGACCCAGTCCGTGGCGTCGATGGTCCCCGTCTGCAGGGCCGTGTACATGTCGCCACCGGGCATGGAGACGGGCTCGCCCCCGGCCCGCTGGAAGACCTCGCCGCCGAGGCCGGGGATGCGCATGCGCAGCCCCTGGACGTCGGCGAGGGAGCGGATCTCCTTGTTGAACCAGCCGCCCATCTGCACGCCCGTGTTGCCCCCCGGGAAGGGGATCAGGCCGAAGGGCGCGTAGAGCTCCTGCCAGAGCTCCAGGCCGCCACCGTAGTAGAGCCAGCCGTTCATCTCCTGCGCCGTGAGGCCGAAGGGCACGGCCGTGAAGAAGGCCGCCTCGGGGACCTTGCCGCGCCAGTAGTAGGCGGCGCCGTGGCCCATCTCGGCGTCCCCGGCGAGCACCGAGTCGAAGACCTCGAAGGCCGGCACGAACTCGCCGGCCCCGTAGACGCGGATCTGCAGCCGGCCGGCGGACATGCGCTCGACCATCTCCGCGAAGCGCTCCGGTGCCGTCCCGAGCGCCGGCAGGTTCTTCGGCCAGGTGGTGATGAGCTTCCAGCGGTAGGTCTGTTGCGGCGCGGCGGCGCTCCCCGCGCCCTCGCCGCCGCCCGTCGAGGGCCCGCAGGCCGCGAGCAGCGCCAGCGCCGCGAACCCGGCGAGCACCCGTGCGAATCGTCCGTTCATCCGTCTCTCCCCTCGTTCCCCACCGACCCGACCGGGCGGTGGCTTCCGGGGCGCGCCTGCGTGCGCGCCCCCTCGCTTCAGTCGATGGCCTCGAGCTTCGCGTAGCCGAGCATGAGCCACTTGTCCCCGGCGTCGTCGAAGTTCACGTGCACCCGCGCCCGCTGTCCCTCGCCCTCGACGTCGAGCACCACGCCCTCGCCGAAGGAGGGATGGCGCACGCGGCCCCCGAGCGCGAGTCCGTCCCCGGCGCAGGGCTCGAGCGCCGTGCCCCGTCCCGCACCGGTGAGGGGACGGGTGACCGAGGTGTTCAGGCGCACCTCCTCGAGCCGCTCGGCGGGCAGCTCGCGCAGGAAGCGCGACGGCCGGTTGTAGGAATCCTGCCCGTGCAGGCGCCGCGTTTCGGCATAGGTGAGGTACAGCTGGCGCATGGCACGCGTGATCCCCACGTAGCACAGGCGGCGCTCCTCCTCGAGCCGGCCGGGCTCCTCGAGGGACATGCGATGGGGAAACAGCCCCTCCTCGATGCCCGCCAGGAATACCAGCGGGAACTCGAGCCCCTTCGCGGAGTGCAGGGTCATGAGCTGGACGGCGCGGGTCCCGTCCCCGGCCTGCGTGTCCCCGGCCTCCAGGGCGGCGAGGTCGAGGAACTCCGCGAGCGTCCGGCGCTCGTTCAGGCGCTCCTCGCCGTCCTCGTCCACGGGCAGCAGCAGCTCCCCGGTGAACTGACGCGCCGCGGTCACGAGCTCGTCGAGATTCTCGCGGCGCGCGACGCCCCGCTCGCCGCTCTCGCGGCCGTGGAACTCGTAGAGACCCGAGACCTCGACGACGTGGCGCACGGTCTCGTCGAGATCCATGCCCGCGGTCCCCTCGTCGAGGGCGTCGATCAGCTCCAGGAAGCCGCGCACGGCCCCCGCCGCCCGGGCCGGCAGGCTGCCGTCGTCGATCGCGGCCCGGGAGGCCTGCCAGAGCGAGACCCCTTCGCTGCGGGCGCGCTCGCGGAGCACGTCCAGGGTCTTCTCGCCGATGCCCCGGGTCGGGGTGTTCACGACGCGCTCGAAGGCTGCGTCGGAATCCCGCCCCGCGAGCAGGCGCAGGTAGGCGAGGGCGTTGCGGATCTCGGCGCGCTCGAAGAAGCGCAGGCCACCGTAGATGCGATAGGGGATGTCCAGGCGCAGGAGCGCCTCCTCGAGGTTGCGCGACTGCGCGTTCGAGCGGTAGAGCACGGCCACCTCGCCGGGTGCGCCACCGCCGTCGACCCACTCCTGGATCCGCTCGGCCACGAAGCGCGCCTCGTCGAGCTCGTTGTAGGCGGCGTAGACGCGGAGCGGCTCGCCGTCGTCGCCCTCGGTCCAGAGCTCCTTGCCGAGGCGGTCCGCGTTGTGGTCGATGAGCGCGTTCGCGGCCGCGAGGATGTTCCCCGTGGAGCGGTAGTTCTGCTCGAGGCGGATGGTCCGGACGTCCGCGAAATCCTCGCGGAAGCGGTGGATGTTCTCGATGCGCGCGCCGCGCCAGCCGTAGATCGACTGATCGTCGTCCCCGACGACCATGACCCGGCCGGTCTCGCCGGCGAGGACGCGGAGCCAGGCGTACTGGATCGTGTTCGTGTCCTGGAACTCGTCCACGAGCAGGTGCCGGAAGCGTCGCTGGTA
Source organism: Pseudomonadales bacterium (assembly GCA_036351515.1). GTDB lineage: Bacteria > Pseudomonadota > Gammaproteobacteria > Pseudomonadales > Azotimanducaceae > JAZBPF01. Next base: position 14,003 of record JAZBPF010000529.1, read on the forward strand.
GTGGGCGAGGAGCTCGGGCTTCGAGAGCCAGAGCTCGTGACTGCGCAGCAGGAGCTCGGCGAAGTCCACCATGCCGCCGCGCTCGCAGAGTTCCTCGTAGGCGGCGTAGACGCGGCTCATGGTCTCCGTGAAGAGATCGCCGCCGGGCTCCACGTGGCGCGCCCGGCGCCCCTCGTCCTTCTGGCCGTTCACGAACCAGACGGCCTGGCGCGGCGGCCAGCGCTTCTCGTCGAGGTCGAGGCTCCGGAGCACGCGCTTGATCAGCCGCTGCTGGTCGTCGGCGTCGAGGATCTGGAAGTTCTCGGGCAGGCCCGCTTCCTGCCAGTGGGCACGCAGGAGGCGGTGGGCGATGCCGTGGAAGGTCCCGACCCAGAGCTGGCGCACGGGCACGTCGAGCAGGGTCTCGATGCGGGCCCGCATCTCCGCCGCGGCCTTGTTCGTGAAGGTGACCGCGAGGATGCCGTGGGGCGAGGCCCCTTCCGCCTCCACGAGCCAGGCGATGCGGTGCACGAGGACCCGCGTCTTGCCGGAGCCCGCGCCGGCGAGCACGAGCAGGTTCCCCACGGGGGCGGTGACGGCCTCGCGCTGCGCCTCGTTGAGGTTCTCGAGGATGTGCGTGACGTCCATGGGACTCCGGGGGAACGGCGTACGGCGCGCCCGGCGCGCCGGCGCCGGAAAGCGCCGAGGGTAGCACGGGCGCGCGCCGGGCCGCGGGTCCCCGGGCGCGGGAGACTCACTCCACGGTGACGGACTTCGCGAGGTTGCGGGGCTGGTCCACGTCCGTGCCCCGGAGCACGGCGCTGTGGTAGGCGAGGAGCTGGAGCGGGATCGCGTGGACGATGGGCGCGACCACGGGCGGACACGCGGGGACCCGGACGACGGTGACACGATCGTCCTCCCGCATGTGCACGGCCTCGTCCGCGAAGACGAAGAGCTCGCCGCCGCGGGCGCGGACCTCCTGGAGGTTCGACTGGAGCTTCTCCAGGAGATCGTCGTTCGGGGCGACCGCGATGACCGGCATCTCCGCGTCCACGAGGGCGAGCGGACCGTGCTTGAGCTCGCCGGCCGGGTAGCCCTCGGCGTGGATGTAGGAGATCTCCTTGAGCTTCAGGGCGCCCTCGAGGGCGATCGGGAACATCTCGCCGCGCCCCAGGAAGAGCGCGTCCTTGCGATCCACGAGGCGGGTCGCGAGGGCCCGGATCTCGTCGTCGAGACGGAGCACCGACTGCACGATGCCCGGCAGGTCGTGGAGCGCACGGACGATCTCCGTCTCGGTCTCCGGCGAGAGGCCGTTGCGCCGGCCCAGACAGACCGCGAGGAGCAGGAGATCCGTGAGCATCGCCGTGAAGGCCTTGGTGGAGGCGACGCCCACCTCGGGGCCGGCCTCCATCATGAGGCAGAGGTCCGACTCCCGGACCATGGTGCTCGTGGGCACGTTGCAGATGGTCAGGGCGGCGAGGAACCCCGCGTCCCGCGCCACGCGGAGCGCGGCGAGCGTGTCCGCGGTCTCGCCGGACTGGGAGAGGGTCACGAACAGGGAGTCCTGGGGCACCGCGGCGCGGCGGTAGCGGAATTCGCTGGCGATCTCGGCATTGCACGGGATCCCGGCGAGGGCCTCGATCCAGTAGCGCGCCACGGACGCGGCGTAGTAGGAGGTCCCGCAGCCGATCAGCGTCACGGCGCGCGTGGCGTCGAAGATCTTCGGAGCCTGATAGCCGAAGGCCTCGTCGAGCACGTGCGTGCGGGAGAGGCGCCCGTCGAGGGTGGCGTCGATCACCTGCGGCTGCTGGAAGATCTCCTTCTGCATGTGATGGCGGTAGGAGCCCTTGTCCGTGTCCTCCTCCCCCATCTCGACGCGCACGGTCGCCCGCACCACCGCGAGGTTCTCGAGGTCGAAGAGGGACAGGCCGTCCCGGGTGACCTCCACGAGATCGCCTTCCTCGAGGAACACGAAGCGGTCCGTCACGGGACGCAGGGCGAGCACGTCGGAGGCGACGTAGTGCTCGCCGATGCCGACGCCGACCACGAGGGGGCTGCCGCGACGCGCGGCGACGAGCCGGTCCGGCTCGTCCCGATGGACCACCGCGATGGCGAAGGCGCCGTCGAGTTCACGCACGGCGAGGCGCACGGCGTCGGCGAGGCTCCGCGCGTTGCGGAAGTGCAGGTCGATCAGGTGCGCGACGGTCTCCGAGTCCGTCTCCGACGTGAACACGTAGCCCTCGCCCTCC
>JAZBPF010000530.1:0-9488 GCA_036351515.1 Pseudomonadales bacterium
CCGTAGCCCGTGTAGAAGCCGGGCGCGTAGACGTGGTGGCGGAACCAGGGGCGTCGGGGCAGGCCGTCCTCGTGCGTGAGCACGCGCTCGCTCGTGTAGAGCAGGCGGTTGAGACGGGCGAGGGTCGCGGCGTCGAGGGCCTTCGCGTCGATCTCGGCGGCCGCGTACGCCGCGGCGGCTTCCTCGAGGCGGGCGACGGCGTTCTCGAGCGGGGCGAAGTTGAGGTAGGGGACCTCGGCTTCCGCCTCCGGCGGCCCGAGCGTGTCCTGCGGATCGAGGGCCAGGGCGAAGGCGCCACTCGCGATCAACGCGTTCGTGCGCGCCGTCTCCTCGCGCATGGTCTTCGTGAGCGCCTCGATCTCGTCGAGATAGCCGGCGACGTGGTCGGCGAGGTTCGTGAACTCGAAGGGGAGTACCGGCGCGTTGGCGAGGCGCAGGGTCGCGCGGCCGTTGAGCTCGGAGAGCGCCACGCCGTAGACGAGGCCCGGGTCGCGGAAGCGCGTGTAGTGCGTCCAGGTGTCGTAGAGCGTGTGGTAGCTGCCCCCCGGTCCCTCGCCGCCGAAGCTCGTGTTCAGGGACGCGATGCCGAGGTGCTGCAGGAACGGGGTGTAGTCCGAGCCGGAGCCCAGCGGGTCGATGGGCAGGTCGTCGCGATCGGCCCTGGCGCGCGTGCCGGCGTCGCCGGTGACCCGCATGCGCGCCCGCAGGCGCTCGGCCACGGAAGCACCGGTCTGGGGATCGGTGACGTCCTCCATCACGCCGTTCACGAAGTGCTCGAGGGTGTGCGAGCCGCCTGCGTCCACGAAGCCGCGGCTGTTGCCGTCGGTGTTGAGGTAGGCGACGAGCTTCGCGTCGAGCTCCTCGGCGTGGTCCTCCACCCATTCCGTGGAGCCGATGAGCCCCTGCTCCTCCGCGTCCCAGGCGGCGTAGACGAGGGTGCGGTCCGGTTGGTCGCCGGCGGCCGCGAGCTCGCCGATGGCCTTCGCCTCGGCCATGAGGGCGACGAGGCCCGAGATCGGGTCCGCGGCGCCGTGGTTCCAGGCGTCGTGGTGATTGCCGCGCATGACCCATTCGTCCGGGAAGCGCTCGCCGGGCAGCATGGCGATCACGTTGTGCGCTTCCACCATGTTCCAGTCGAACTCGAGGGTCAGGCGCACGCGGGCCGGGCCGGGGCCGGCGTGGTAGGGGATCGGCAGGGCGCCGAACCAGTCCTCAGGCGCCACCGGTCCGCCGAGGGCGCGCAGCAGGGGTTCGGCGTCCGCGTAGGAGATCGGGAGCACGGGAATGGCCGTGAACACTTCGACCTCGCTCCGCTCCAGGCGTTCGGCGTCCGGCGTCGCCCCCACGTTCGGCGTGAGCACGTCGCCGGGACGCAGGGGCATGTCCATGACGGATCCGCGCTGCACGCCGGTGGGGTGCTTCCAGGGGCCGTCCGGATAGGTGTCGCCCTTGCCGTAGCCGTCGTCGGCCGGATCGGAGTAGATGATCGCGCCGACGGCGCCGTGCTCGGCGGCGATCTTCGGCTTGATGCCGCGCCAGGAGCGTCCGTACTTGGCGATCACGACCTTGCCGGCCACGTCGATGCCGTGGCGCTCGAGCCAGGCGTAGTCCTCCTCGAGGCCGTAGTTCACGAAGACCAGTTCGCCCTCGACGTCGCCGTCCACGGAGAAGGCGTGATAGGGCGGCAGCAGGCCCTCGGTCATGGTGGTGCTCGGGTCCTCGGGGAGCGGCTGCTCCTGGAGGCTCGCCGTGAACGGCTCCGGGGCGGTCATCTCCAGATGCCGCAGGCGCGGCGTCGGCAGCAGGATCTCGTAGGTGACGAGCTCCGCGTCGTAGCCCCAGTCGCGGAAGCGGTCGCGGATCCATTCGGCGTTCTCGCGGCCGCGGGCAGAGCCGACGTGGTGCGGAGTTTCGGAGAGGTGCTTCAGCCAGGCTTCCTGTTCGGACGCGTCGAGGCGCGTGGCGAAGTCGGCCTCGAGAGCGCGCTGGGCAGCGGCGCCGTCCGCATCGAAGCCGATGAGCGGGGCGTCGGCGGCGAAGGCGACGGCCCCCACGGCGAGGGCGAAGGCGGGCAGGGCGGTGCGCATCACGGCGGCTCTCCTCGGTCGGCGAGGCCCCATCATCGCGGATCGTGCGCGCATGGCAACCATGGGCCCGTGGGAAGCGCACGAAGTGCGCGATCGAGGCCCGCGTCCGTGTCCTGCGAGCGATTCACACGGGAACTCCGATCGGGCGCACGCGCCGCTCGGCCCGCCGAAGCTGCTGAAGCTGGCTCGGATCGTGGCTCCGGCTCCGACGCCTGCGGGAGCAGGCTTCAACCGCACTTCCACAGCACGCGCCACATCTCGCGAGCCCCGTGGGAAGCCGACGCAGTCGGCGAACGCCGCGAACATCGCGCACTCCGTGCGCTTCCCAAGAGCGTGAATTGGTCGAGGCGTCGCCAGCGCTCCGACGGCGGATCGCCGCTGAAGCTGGCCCGGATCGTGGCTGCGGCTCCGGCGCAGGTGAGAGCAGGCTCCAGCCGCGACAGCTCCGGCCGGGTCTGGCGTCGCCGCTGAATGGCTCCCACAGCGCATGAAGTCGCGGTGGCGGGTTCAGGCGCTGCGGCGGGCCGGACGACCGCGAAGGACGAGCTTGCGGGACATGCGCCGTTTCGCAGTCGACGCAAGGCGCTGGTAGGGTCCCCGGATCCGAGCGGTCGTGTGGAGGATCCGTGTTCCACCCCCGGCGCGCGTGTGCGCGTTCCGTGCTGCCCCTGCTGGTGGTCGGCGCCTTCTGCGGGCCGTCGGCCCCCGCCGCGTGGGCGGAGGATACGGAGGGCGAGGCGCGCGTGGCGGCCCTCGAGGCCGAGGTCGCGGCGCTCCGGGATCGGCTCGGTCGCCTCGAGGCGGAGCTGTCGGCGCGCGCGAAGCCGGCCGACGACGTGGTCGAGGAGCGCCTCGTGCCCGGCCCGGAGGCCCTCGTCGGGGAGGTGCAGGCCGACGACGCGAAGCTCCGCAGCGGCGCCGAGGCCACGGACGATCTCGTCCTCGCGGGGCTCCCGTCGGCGAATCCCGATCCCATCCGCGTCGGCGGCGCACTGCGCTTCACGGGGCTGATCCAGGAGGGCTGTTCGGCCACGGAGACGCAGTACGGGGAGGCGGGCCTCGACGTCTTCCGGATCAACGTCGACGGCGCCCTCGATGCGCTGCAGCTCTCGGCCGAGTATCGCCACTACGCGTTCATGGACACGATCCGCCAGGGCTGGATCGGCTACGCGCCGGACGACGACACGCGCATCGAGGCGGGCGTCACGCGCGTGCCCTTCGGACTCCTGCCCTTCGCCTCCCACAGCTTCTGGTTCGGCACCACCTACTACGCGGGCTTCGAGGACGACCACGATCTCGGCGTGAAGGTCGAGCGTCGCGCGGGCCCCTGGACCTTCCACGGCGCCTACTTCAAGGGCGACGAACTCGCCGACGCGACCAACCTCGAGCGCTACGCCTTCGACCTGGTGCGCGACGGCGACGGCGTGCTCGAGGAGTCCAACCGCATGAACGGGCGCGTCGCCTACACCTTCGGGCGAGGCTCGGCGTGTCAGCACGAACTGGGCCTCTCGGGGCAGGTGGGCCAGGTCCTCGATCCGGCCCGCGACCGGCAGGAACGGGCCTGGGCGGCGGCGGTGCACCTCGACAGCCGCTGCGGGCGCTGGAACGTGCAGCTCCAGGGCCTCCGCTACGCCTACGACGCCCCGCGGCGCGCGGAAGGGGGCGCGGTGGTGCGCATGGGGGCCTTCGCGAGCGCCTACGACGTGGCCGCGGAAGCGGACATCTGGACCCTGAACGTCGCGCGGAATCTCGACGTGGAGCTGCCCTGGGTCGATTCGCTCCTCTGCTACAACGACTACTCGGTGATGGAGAAGGACGAGGGCGCCTTCGAGCGCTCGCAGCTGAACACGACCGGGTGCCTCGTGGAGACCGGCCCGCTCTACACGTACCTGGACCTGATCCACGGTCGCAACGCCGCCTTCCTCGGGGGATCTCTCGCCGGTGCCGGCGACGACGACTGGACCACGCGCCTCAACCTGAACGTCGGGTATTACTGGTGAGGCGGTTCGCGGCCCTGCTCCTGCTCGGGTGCCTCGCCCTCGGTGCGGCGGCGGAGGACCTCACGGTCGCGTCCTGGGGGGGCGCGTACACGCGCAGCCAGATCCTGGGCTTCATCCGCGACTACGAGCGCACGCGGGGCCTCGATCTCGAGGTCGTGGACCACGACGGCGACCTCGCCGACATCCGCGCCCAGGTGCGCGCCTGGAACGTGCGCTGGGACGTGGTCGACCTGGAGCTCGACGCGGCGCTCCGGGCCTGCGACGAGGGCCTCCTCGAGACCTTCGATCACGGCAGCCTGCCCGCGGGGGCGGACGGGACGCCCGCCGCCCAGGACTTCGTACCCGGCGCCCTCGTGCCCTGCGGCGTCGGGAACGTGGTCAGTGCGCTCGTGGTGGCCTGGAACGACGCGCGCGGGAAGGCGCCGACGCGGCTCGAGGACTTCTTCGACCTCCGCCGCCATCCGGGCCGCCGCGGCCTCCGGCGGACGCCGAAGGGCACGCTGGAGTGGGCGCTCCTCGCCGACGGCGTGGCGCCGGAACGGGTGTACGACGTGCTCGCGACGGCGCGGGGGCAGGATCGGGCCTTCGCCGTGCTCGACCGGATCCGGCCGGCGATCGTCTGGTGGCGCGACGGGGCCGAGGCCGTAGCTCTGCTCGAGAGCGGCGAGGTGGCCATGAGCGCCGTCTTCAGCGGGCGCATCCCGGAGGCAGTCCGCCGCGGCGCGCCGCTCGAGATTCTCTGGGACCACCAGATCTGGTTCCTCGACGTGTGGGTGATCCCGCGGCACGGGGAGCGCACGGCGCTCGCCCGCGACTTCGTCCGCCACGCGACCTCCACCGAAAGCCTCGCGAACCAGGCCCGCTACATCCCCTACGGCCCCGCGCGCCGGTCGGCGACGGCGCGCCTCGACGCGGACGTCCGGGCGGCCCTGCCGACGGCGCCGGCGAACCTCGCCACGGCGCTGCAGGAGAGCCCGCGCTTCTGGGCGGAGCATTTCGCGCCGCTCTCCAGGCGGTTCGCCGAGTGGCTCGAGGCCGAGACCATGGTCCCGCGCCGCCTCCCGCGCTGAGCACGCACAGACCTCCACGGGCCTCCACCGACCGCCCACCTGCGAAAGGGAGCGAGCCATGCAGCTGCCCGGCTTCCACCTCATCGACCGGACGACCTTCTTCGGCGCGCTCACGCTGCTGCTTGCAGTGGTGATTCCCCTCGTGCTCTGGCCCGAGCAGGGCGCCGAATTCGTGGCCCTCGCGAAGGCGTTCATGACGGACCGGCTCGGCGGGCTCTACCTGCTCCTCGGCCTCGCCGCCCTGTTCTTCATGATCTACGTGGTCTTCAGCGACATCGGCAACATCAAGCTCGGGGCGCCGGGGGAGCGCCCGGAGTTCGGCACCGCCTCCTGGGCGGCGATGCTGTTCTGCGGGGGCATCGGCGCATCGATCCTCTACTGGGCGCCCATCGAGTGGGCCTACTACTACCGCGACCCGCCGTTCCAGGTAGCGCCCGGCAGCGAGCAGGCCGTGCGCTGGGCGGCCACCTACGGGGCCTTCCACTGGGGCCTCATCGCCTGGTCCATCTACCTGATCCCGGCGCTCCCGATCGCCTATTTCTTCTACGTGCGCCACCGGCCGGTGCTGAAGATCTCCACGGCGCTCATGCCCGTGCTCGGGGAGCGCCGGGCGCAGGGGCGGCTCGGGCAGCTCGTGGACGTACTGTTCATCTTCGGGCTCCTGGGCGGCGGCGCGACGACGCTCGGCCTCGCGGCGCCGCTCGTGAACGAGGGGCTCTCGGTGCTCACGGGGATTCCCAAGACCGTGGGGACGCAGATCGCCGTCCTGCTCGTGTGCACGGCGCTGTTCGCGTATTCGGCCTATGCCGGCCTCGACAAGGGCATCAAGGTGCTCTCGAATATCAACTTCTGGGGAGCGGCGGGGCTCCTCGCCTTCGTGTTCCTGGTCGGGCCGACGGTCTTCATGTTCGAGACCGGACTCGACTCCCTCGGCCGCATGCTCACGCACTTCTTCGAGATGGCGGCCTGGGCGGAACCCTTCGGGGGCTATGCGGAGTTCGCCGACACCCACTTCCCCCAGGACTGGACCATCTTCTACTGGGCCTGGTGGCTGGTCTTCGCGCCGAGCATGGGCCTGTTCATCGCGCGGATCTCGCGGGGGCGCACCATCAAGCAGATGGTGGTGGGGTCCATCTTCTTCGGCTCCCTCGGCTGCTTCCTGTTCTTCATGGTGCTCGGCAACTACGGACTGTACCTGCAGCTCTCGGGCACCCTCGACGTCGTCGGCATGCTCACGGAGGACGATCCGACCGGCGCCATCTACGCGATGCTCGACACGCTGCCCCTCGGGCGGCTGGTGATCGTGCTGTTCACGCTGCTCGCGGTGGTGTTCACGGCCACGACCTTCGATTCCATCTCCTACATCCTCGCGTCCGTGGTGCAGCGGCGCGTGGAGGGGGAACCGCTGCGCTGGAACCGGCTGTTCTGGGCCTTCGCGCTCTCGCTCATGCCGACCACGCTGCTGTTCCTCGGCGGCCTGGAGACGCTGCAGACGGCGGCGATCGTCGGGGGGCTGCCGCTGCTGGTGATCGCGGTGCTGCTCGCGGCGGCGGCGGTGCGCGCGGCCGGCTTCGACCTGCTGCACCATCCGGAATACGTGAATCCGGTGATCAACATCGAGGAGCTGCCGGAGATCGACCCCTGGTCCGAGGAGGGCCTCGCCTACCGGCGCTTCGAGGACGCGAAGACCTCGGCGCAGGAGGCGGCGCGGCGGCAGCGCGACGCGCTGGAGACCTTGCTTGCCGCGCGAGGGTCGCGCGGAAACGGCGAAGCGGACCCGGAGCTCCTCGAGTCGCTGGAGCAGGCGGCGCTCACGGCCTCCGAGCACAAGAGCCGGGCGACGCGGCGCGCGCAGCGGGCGCGGGCGGACTTCGATCTGGCCATGGCCGAGCGCGCGGCGCGGCGCCGGGAATCCGGGCTCGCGAGCGCCTGAGCACCGTGGGAAGCGCACGCAGTGCGCGATGGGCAAGGTTGGATCGCCGACTGCGTCGGCTTCCCACGGGGTAGTGACACGAATTCGCTCGGAGCAGGGTTCGGGCCGTCGACTTGGACGAGGGATTTCGTCGCCGCTGAAGCGGGCTCCCACAGTGAGCGCGTCGCCGAAGCCCTGTGGGAGCCGGCTTCGGCCGTGACCGCTCCGCTCGGCGGATCTCGCCGAAGACGAAAGCGCCCGCAGTAGGTGATGGGCAAGGGTGGATCGCCGACTGCGTCGGCTTTCCACGGGGCGGTGGCGCGATGCTCGATCGGAGCAGGATGCAGGCCTGATCGACTTCGGCGAGGGATTTCGACGCCGCTGAAGCGGGCTCCCGCAGTGGGCGCATCGCCGACTGCGTCGGCTTTGCACGGGGTGGTGGCGCGATGCCGCTCGGAGGAGAGTTCGGGCCGGATCGACCCTGGCGAGGGATTCCGTCGCCGCTGAAGCTGGCTCCCACAGGGGGCGTGGCCGAAGCGCTGTGGGAGCTGGCTTCAGCCGCGACTGCTCCGCTCGGCGGATCTCGCCGACGACGGAGCAGGCGTTCGCGGATGGACTCCCGGAAGCGAAACGGGGCGGCCGAAGCCGCCCCGTTTCCCTAATGCGTGGTGCGAACGCTCAGAACTGGTTCATGGTGTTCGCGGCGCCGCCGGCGAGGAGCGCCTTCTCGCCGAGGAAGTACTCCTTGTGGTCGTCGCCGATGTTGGAGCCGGCGAGGTCCTGGTGCTTCACGGCGGCGAGATCGCGGCGGATCTCCTGGCGCTGCACGCCGAGCACGTAGGCCAGCATGCCCTCGGCGCCGAAGTAGCCCTCGGCGAGCTGATCCGTGGAGAGGGCGGCCGTGTGGTAGGTCGGCAGCGTGATGAGGTGGTGGAAGATCCCCGCCTCCCGCGAACCGTCGGCCTGGAAGGACTGGATCTGGCGATCGGCTTCCTGCGCGAGCTCGGTGTCGTCCAGGGACGCGTCCATGAGCCCCTTGGGGAAGTTCGCCGGATCCGGGTACGCGGAGACGTCCTTGCCCTCGGCCTTCCAGGTCTCGTAGACGTGCTCGCGGAACTTCAGGGTCCAGTTGAAGGACGGGCTGTTGTTGTAGACCAGCTTCGCCTCCGGACGCTTCTCGCGGATCGCGTCGACCATGGCCTTGATCTGGCCCACGTGCGGCTTCTCGGTCTCGATCCAGAGCAGGTCGGCGCCGTGCTCGAGGCTCGTGACGCAGTCGAGGACCACCCGGTCGAAGCCCGTGTCCTCCTTGAACGCATACAGGCCGTTGTCCAGGCGCTTGGGCCGGCAGAGCTTGCCGTTCTGGTGGATCGTGATGTCCCCCTCGCGGAGTTCGGAGAGGTCGTTGACCGGCTCCGTCTCGAGGAAGTCGCAGTACTGGGCGCCGAGGTCGCCGGGGCGGATGGAGACCGGCACCTTCTGCGTGAGGCCGGCGCCGAGGGAGTCGGTGCGCGCCACGATGATGCCGTTCTCCACGCCGAGCTCGAGGAAGGCGTAGCGCACGGCATTGATCTTGGAGATGAAGTCCTCGTGGGGGACCGTCACCTTGCCCGCCTGGTGCCCGCACTGCTTGGCGTCGGACACCTGGTTCTCGATCTGGATGGCGCAGGCGCCGGCCTCGATCATCTTCTTGGCGAGCAGGTAGGTGGCCTCCTCGTTGCCGAAGCCGGCGTCGATGTCGGCGATGATCGGCACCACGTGGGTCTCGAAGTGGTCGATGCGCTGAAGGATCGGCTTGAGATCCTTGCCGGCGGCCCGGGCCTCGTCGAGCTCCACGAACACGTGGCGCAGCTCGCGGGCGTCGGCCTGGCGGCAGAAGGTGTAGATCTCCTCGATGAGCTCGGGGACCGTGGTCTTCTCGTGCATGGACTGGTCGGGGAGGGGCCCGAACTTCGAGCGCAGGGCCGCGACCATCCAGCCGGAAAGGTAGATGTAGCGGCGATCCAGCGTGCCGTGGCGCTTCTTCACGGACATCATCGTCTGCTGGGCGATGAAGCCGTGCCAGGCGCCGAGGGACTGGGTGTACTGGCTCGGGTCGGCGTCGTAGCGGGCCATGTCCTTGCGCATGATGTCCGCGGTGTAGCGGGCGATGTCGAGGCCCGTGCGGAAGCGGTTCTGGCGTCGCATGCGCACGACGTACTCGGGGTTGATGGCGGCCCACTCGGGCTTCTGGGTGATCTCCTTGCGGACCTGTTCGATCTCGTCGAGATAGGCGGACATGCGGGGTCTCCCGTGACAGGAATGGGGGTCGGCGGACTGCGACGGGGCGGAAGGTACCAGCGAAGGAAGGTGAAGGAAACGGAAAGCGGGGGAAGTAACACTTTCCAGGGATTCATGATTCGCCGCTGAAGCGGGCTCC
>JAZBPF010000531.1:0-6216 GCA_036351515.1 Pseudomonadales bacterium
AGCTCCATGGCGACCCGGTAGTGGGGATCCTCCGGCGCGATCGGCCGGATGCGGCCGGGCCGGGGGCGGTAGGGCCGCGTGCGGCGACGGGACGGTCGCGCCGCGGCCTCGCCTTCGCCGTGGACGGGGGGCAGTGCCTGGGGGAAGAGATCGATCGTCGTCATGACCGGACCTCGGCCGGGAACTGGATGCGCGTACAGTAGCAGGACCACTGTACGCGCGTCCAGCCCCGGAGAGGCTCAGGCGGCGGCTTCGTCCGCCGCCTGCCGGCCGAAGGCGAGGCCGGGACCGTCGGGATCGACGTCCACGGTCACGAGGTCGCCGGGCAGGTAGCGACCGCGGAGCAGTTCCTCGGCGAGCGGGTTCTCCAGCATCCGCTGGATGGCCCGCTTCAGGGGCCGCGCGCCGTAGACCGGATCGAAGCCGCCCTCGGCGAGCCGGTCCAGGGCCGCCGCGGTCACCTCGAGGCCGAGGTCCCGCTCCGCGAGCCGGGCCCGCACGTGCTCGAGCTGGATGTCGGCGATGCGCCGGATGTCCGTGCGGCCGAGCGGATGGAACACCACCGCGTCGTCCACCCGGTTGATGAACTCCGGGCGGAAGTGCTGCGAGACGATGCCCATGACCGCGCTCTTCATGGCCTCGTAGTTCTCCTCCCCGGCCATGTTCTGGATGAGGTCGGAGCCGAGGTTCGAGGTCATGACCAGCACCGTGTTGCGGAAGTCCACGGTGCGCCCGTGGCCGTCCGTGAGGCGACCGTCGTCGAGCACCTGCAGGAGCACGTTGAACACGTCCGCGTGCGCCTTCTCGATCTCGTCGAGGAGGATCAGCGAGTAGGGCCGCCGACGCACCGCTTCGGTCAGATAGCCGCCCTCCTCGTAGCCGACGTAGCCGGGCGGCGCGCCGATGAGCCGGGCCACGGAGTGCTTCTCCATGAACTCGGACATGTCGATGCGCACGAGCGACTGCTCGGAGTCGAAGAGCACCTGGGCGAGGGCCTTGCAGAGCTCCGTCTTGCCGACGCCCGTGGGCCCGAGGAAGAGGAAGGAGCCGTTCGGCCGGTTCGGATCGGCGAGCCCGGCGCGGGAGCGTCGCACGGCGTCGGAGACGGCGCGCACGGCCTCGTCCTGACCGATGACCCGCTCGTGGAGCTCGTCCTCGAGCTTGAGCAGCTTCTCGCGCTCGCCCTCGAGGAGCTTCGCCACGGGCACGCCCGTCCACTTGGAGACGACCTCGGCGATCTCCTCCTCGGCGACGCGGTTGCGCAGCAGCTGCGTCTCCGCGGGCTCCGCGGCCTCGGCCGCCGCGAGGCGCTTCTCGAGCTCCGGAAGCCGGCCGTACTGGAGTTCGGACATCTTCGTGAGATCCCCGGCGCGCCGTGCGGCCTCGAGTTCGAGACGGGCCGCGTCGAGCTCCTCCTTCACCTGGGTCTCGCCCTGGAGCGCGGCCTTCTCGGCCTTCCAGACCTCCTCGAGGTCCGCGTACTCCTTCCCGAGCTTGCCGATGTTCTCCTCGAGGTCAGCCAGGCGCCGGCGGGAGGCCTCGTCGGTCTCCTTCTTCAGGGCCTCGCGCTCGATCTTGAGCTGGATGAGGCGCCGTTCGAGGCGGTCCATCTCCTCGGGCTTGGAGTCCATCTCCATGCGGATCCGGCTCGCGGCCTCGTCGATGAGGTCGATGGCCTTGTCGGGGAGCTGCCGGTCCGTGATGTAGCGGTGCGAGAGCTTCGCCGCCGCGACGATCGCCGGGTCGGTGATGGTCACGCCGTGGTGGATCTCGTAGCGCTCCTTCAGGCCGCGGAGAATCGCCACCGTGTCCTCGACGCTCGGCTCCTCCACGAGCACCTTCTGGAAGCGGCGCTCGAGGGCCGCGTCCTTCTCGATGTGCTGGCGGTACTCGTCGAGGGTCGTCGCGCCCACGCAGTGCAGCTCGCCGCGGGCGAGCGCGGGCTTGAGCATGTTGCCCGCGTCCATGGCGCCCTCGGCCTTGCCGGCGCCCACCATGGTGTGGATCTCGTCGATGAAGAGGATGACGCGCCCTTCCTGCTTCGAGAGCTCGTTGAGGACGGCCTTCAGGCGTTCCTCGAACTCGCCGCGGAACTTCGCGCCGGCGATGAGCGCGCCCATGTCGAGGGCGAGGATGCGCTTGTCGCGCAGCCCCTCGGGCACCTCGCCGTTCAGGATCCGCTGCGCGAGCCCCTCGACGATGGCGGTCTTGCCGACGCCGGGCTCGCCGATGAGCACCGGGTTGTTCTTCGTGCGGCGCTGGAGGACCTGGATCGTGCGGCGGATCTCGTCGTCCCGGCCGATGACCGGATCGAGCTTGCCCTCCTCCGCCCGCTGCGTGAGGTCCACGGTGTACTTCTCGAGCGCCTGGCGGTTCTCCTCCGCGTTCGGATCCGACACCTGCTCTCCTCCCCGCACTGCTTCGATGGCGGCGCCGAGGGCCTCCGCCGTGATCCCCTGCTGCGTGAACAGCCGCCCGAGCTCGCCCCGGTCCTCCACCGCCGCGAGGAGCACGAGCTCGCTCGAGACGTACTGGTCGCCCCGCTGCTGCGCGTGCCGGTCCGCGAGGTTCAGGAGCCGCGCGAGCGCCTGGGAGGCGCCGACGTCGCCGGTCGGCGTGCCGACCGTGGCGAGGCGTCCGAGGGCACCCTCGAGTTCCCGGCGCAGCCGCGCGGGATCGCCGCCCGCCTTCGTGAGCAGCGGCGCCACGCCCCCGCCCTGCTGGTCGAGCAGCGCGACGAGCAGGTGCACCGGCTCCACCTGGCTGTGGTCCCGGCCCACGGCCAGGGACTGGGCGTCCGCCAGGGCCTGCTGCAGCCGGCTGGTGAGTCGTTCCATTCGCATCGTGTTCCGTCTCCGCTCTCGCGACCCGACGCACCGGGTCCCCGCGTTCGTGCCCTTCTAGTGCGGGTCGCGGGTGTGCTTTTCAATGCGCGGCGCAGCGATGCGGGACCCGCCGACGCCCGGGGCCCGCGCGCTCACGGCCGCATGAAGGGGATGTCCTGGTCGCCCTCCATGTGCTCGAGCTCGAAGGCGATCTCCGAGCGCACGTCCGCGGGCGACCGGTGGGAGAGGTAGTAGCGGAGCAGCTCCGAGAACAGCGCCTTGCCGATGCGGTCGCCGTCGAAGCCCGAGGCGTGCGCCTCGGTGACCGCCGCGTCGAGGTGACGGCGGGCGATCTCGTAGACTCCGGCCATGGGTGCACTCCTTCCGGGGGATCTGCCGGGAGTCTGGGAGCGGCGGCCCGCGGCGCCCATGACCTGCGTCAAGCCCCGCGGGCCCGGTATACTCCCCCCGCGGGCTTCGCCGGGAAGCACCATGGTCTCCGCCGACTACGATCCTCAGACACGCACCGGGCGCATCGTCCTGCAGCCGAATCGTTCCTGGAACTGGCGCGCGAACGTCGTGTTCGTGGCCGGCATGGCCGTGATCTCCCTGACCATCGGCATCGGCTTCCTGTTCCAGGGCTACTGGCTCGTGCTCCCCTTCGGCGTGCTCGAGACGGGCTTCCTCGCGCTCTGCCTCTACCTCTGCGTGCGCGGCACCCACGTGCAGGAGGTGCTGACCTTCTCCGACGACGAGCTGCGCATCGAGCGCGGCATCCGGCGCCCGGACCAGCATCACGTCTTCAAGCGTCTCTTCGCGCGGATCTTCGTGCGCCCGGCGCGGCACCAGTGGTACGCGCCCCGCATCGCCGTGCGCAGCCACGGCCGCGAGGTGGAGATCGGCTCCTTCCTCACGCACGACGACAAGCGCACCCTCATCGACCACCTGCGCCGCATCGTCGACGCCCTCGAGACGGCCTGAGCGTCAGGGCCCGGGCCGGACTCCGCAGCGGAGTCCCGCGGCGGGCCGCCAGTGCCACCAGCGCGTACGCGTCTGCCGCTCGCAATGCAGGCGCCCCGGCTCCGTCGAGTCCCAGTGCACGGCGCCGTCGCGGCCCGTGACCTGCACCACCGCGCCGGTCCTCTCCCAGCGCTCGACCACCTCCGGATGGGGATGGCGGAAGGGACTCGGCAGCCCCGCGGGGATCACCACGAAGGCCGGGCGGGTCGCCCGCGCGAGGGCGCGGCCGGAAGAGGTCCGCGAGCCGTGGTGCGGCGCCACCAGCAGGGTCT
The DNA here is from genome assembly GCA_036351515.1 of Pseudomonadales bacterium. GTDB lineage: Bacteria > Pseudomonadota > Gammaproteobacteria > Pseudomonadales > Azotimanducaceae > JAZBPF01. The sequence continues at coordinate 4,118 of JAZBPF010000531.1, forward strand.
GAGGCCCGAGTCCGCCCGCCAGCCGCCGCTCCTCGCGGACCCCCACGTCCCCGGGAAGCAGCACGCTCCAGCCGGCGCCGCGGATCGCGAGGACGCAGGAACGGGCATTGTCGGCGCCCGTCGCCGGGCCCGGCGCCGGATGGAGCACGGCGAAGTCGACCCCGTCCCAGCGCCAGCGGGCCCCGTCGTCGCAGGGTCGATCGGTCCCCAGCGCCGTCGGCCCCAGGACCTCCGCCGTCGGGTGGGCGGCCCGCACGCTCGCCAGCCCGCCGGCGTGGTCGGCGTCTCCGTGGCTGACGACGACCCGGTCGAGCTCGTGTACGCCCAGGGCCCGCAGGGCGGGCAGCACGATCCGCACGCCGGCGTCGAAGTCGGGACCGTAGGGCGGCCCCGTGTCGTAGAGCAGCGTCCTCCGGGCCGTGCGGACCACCACGGCGAGGCCCTGCCCCACGTCCAGGACGTGCACGGCCGCGTGCCCGGGGGGCGGAGCCATCCGGAAGGGCCCGAGGCTCGCGAACCAGAGCACGAGGGCCGCGAGCCGCGCGGCCGCGGGGAGCGGCGCCAGAACGCACAGGCCCGCGAGGCAGGCCGCGAGCAGCGCGAGGGCCGCGGGCGCCCCCGCGGCGAGGAACAGGTCCGGGAGCCGCCCCGCGGTCGCGAGCCCCGTCTCCAGCACGGCGCCGGCCACGCGCAGCCCGACGGTTCCGACCGTGGGTGCGACGACGCTCGCGGCCAGCGCGACGAGCCCGAGCGGGAGCACGAGCAGCGCCACGAGGGGCACGAGCACGAGGTTCGCGAGGGGGGCGAGGAGCGGGAACCAGCCGAAGCCCGCCAGCAGCGGCGCGGCGAGCACGAGCAGGACCGCCCCCTGGGGGGCGAGGAGCGCGGCCGCCGCCGTTCCCGCACCGGTGCGCCGCGGCACCGCGAGCACCAGCAACGCCGCCACGGCGAGACAGGACAGCCAGGCGCCCGCGTCGAGCGGCGCCAGGGGGTCCACGACCACGAGCGCGGCCGCGGCCCAGACCAGCGCGACGCCCGGACGCGGACGGCGTCCCCGCGCGAGGATCCAGAGGGCGACCGCCAGCATGAGCAGCGCCCGCCGCGCGGGCAGCCCGAAGCCCGTGAGCACCGCGTAGCCCGCCGCCGATACGAACGCCACGCCCGCCGCACCGGCGCGATGGCCGAGGCCGCCGAGCCGGGCCAGGGCGAGCACGGCCGCGGCCACGAGGCCGACGTGGAGCCCGGACACCACGAGCAGGTGGACGGTGCCGGTGCGCGCGAGCAGCGCCTCCTCCGCCGGCTCGAGCGCCTCCCGTCGCCCGAGGAGAAGCGCCTGCAGGAGCCGACCGGGCCGGCCGGGAACGAGGGCCTCGAGGCGCGCGCCGAGCGTGTCGCGCAGGGTGGCGAGGGGAGCCGCGGGAGGCGCCGGAACCAGTTGTCGGGCCGCGTCCGGCACACGCAGGTAGCCCACCGCGTCGAGGCCGTGGCGGAAGGCCGCTCGCTCCGGGTCACCGCCGCCGGGATTCGCCGGGCCCTTCGGCGCCCGCAGGCGGACCGGCAGGGCCCAGCGGGCCCCCTCGGCCACCGGGAGCGGAGCGAAGAGCGAGACGCGGACCCGTCGCGGCGGTCGCGACGGCAGCGGGCCCGCGCGCAGCTCGGTCACCTCGAAGCGTTCCACCGCGAGTTCGAGGCTCCGCGGCGGAGTCCCGTGGACGCGCAGCACCCGACCCTCGACGCGGGCGTCCACCGAGGCGTCCGGCGGCAGCCGCGCCCGATCCCCCGCCACCACGGCCCCGCCGGAGAGCACGAGACCCAGCAGCAGGCCGAACGCGACGCGCCGCGAGCCCGGCGGCGCGAGCAAGGCGGCGAGGACCGCCAGTGCCGCGAGGGGGGGACTCGCCGTCGGACCCGCGGCCAGCGCGAGCCCGCTCCCGGTGAGCACGGAAGCCGGGAACGCGGCGCCCGGGAACCGCGGTAGAGGCCCCCTCCCCCGCCGTGCATAATCCCGCCCGGCCGCGCACCCGGTCGTCGCGGCGGCCCCGCCCGGTGGACGGATCCCATGCCGCGGAAGTTCCTGCAGCGCTACCTCCCGTCCCGTG
>JAZBPF010000532.1:0-2338 GCA_036351515.1 Pseudomonadales bacterium
CGTCGGCACCACCCCGGACGTGGTCCGGCGCTACCGTCGCGAGTGGGAACGCTCCGCGGGCTGAGCGCGCCGGTCCGCTCGCCGCCTCCCCAGCCAGCGCACGCCCTGCACCAGCGCGCGCAGCCCGGCGAGGAGGGCGAGCGCCCAGGGGATCCCGTGGATCCACAGGCCGGCGTAGCCGGTCCAGCGGTGGTAGGCCCAGGCGAGTGCAGCGAGGACGAGTGCGCCGGCACACAGCCGCGCGCAGCGGACGGCATCGAGCCTCAGCGCCTGCGAAGGGCAGCCTCGTTCGTGCGGATCGTCGCCCGCAGGCGCCACTACGCCGACCTCCTGCAAGTCGTGAGCACGGATCCCGATCGGTCCTTCGTGCACGGCGCCCCCCCGGTCGACGCCGTGCTCCATCCGCCTTCCAGAGCGTCAGCCGGGCACGTAGGCATAGGGGGGTGGAAAGCGTCCTTCCAGCGTGCCTACCGCCTCCGCGGGGAGGCCCTCGAAGAGAAAGGAACTCCCTGCGGGCACCGGCTCGCAGCGCCCCCCGGAGTCGGTGGCGAAGAGCGCGGACACGGGCTCGAAGAACTCCGGCTCCATCGACCGCGGAAGATGCAGGACGCTCTGGGGAATCGTCGTCCCGTCGCCCTGGAGACCGATCACGACGAACGGGGTGCTGAGGCCTTCGAGATGGCCGAAGCCGGTGCCGTTTGCGGAGAGATACGGCGTGCCCTGGCAGTCCGGTTGCCGGTAGTTCAACCGGAACGCGATCGGGTGAACCGCCAGTCGGTCCGGGGCCAGGACCCGCAGGAGGATCGGCACGGTTCCCAGCGGTCCCTCCACCAGCGCCCGAACGGACACCTCTCCCGTCTCGCTGCTGACCCCCACGACGGCACCGACGGGACGATGGTTCCCCGCGGTCACCACGGCCCGCGGCAGGGGGCCAGTGGGAGCCGTCTCGATCGCGGCGACCCGGGCGAGGCCGGCATCGGTGCGCTCGAGCGTGGTCTCCGCGGTCGCGGCCCGCACCGCGAGGGCGTCCAGGGTTCGATCGACCGTGTCGAAATTCGCGACCAGGTGCTCGGCGACGGCCGGCGTCCCGGCCTCGAAGCGATGGGGAAGTACGGTCGACGCCAGCGCGCCGAGGGCGAGGGTCGCAAGGACCAGCGCGGCGCGCTGCACGGAGGTGCCGCCTCTCCGCGGCTGGGCGACCGTCGGACGCGGCGACCGGCCGGGGCTAGCGGAGCACATAACGGAACGGCGGAACGAAGAGCTCGTCCACACGACCGGCGCGGCTGCCGGGGAGCGCGAGTACGCGCGGGGCGCTCCGGATCGGGGCGCAGACCTCCTGCTCGAGTGCATCGTCGAAGAAGAGGCGGGAGCCCAGGGTGATCTCCCGCGGCTCCGACGACGCGGGGAGCACGATCTGGTAGTGCGGTGCGAGCACGAAGTCCGCTTCCGCCCCGATCACCGCGAATGGCACGGCGAGCCCCGGCAGAGGCCGGAATCGTTCCTCGCCGAGCTGGACGAAGATCGGACCCGTGCAATCGTCGGCTTCGAAGATCGGCAGCGCGAGCGCATCGAACGCCGCGAGGGTGCGGGGGCCGAGCACGCGGAGGAGGACCGTGACCGGGCCGGTCGGTCCGGTGAGCGTGGTCGCGAGGGTCGCCTCCAGCGAAGCGGCCGACACGCCGAGGACGGGCCCCAGTTCACGGTCGTCGCCGTCCACGATCCGTGCCCGCGGCCCCTCGGAGGGGCGATCCAGCAGAAGGGCGAGCTCGCTCTCGGTGCGCGCGACCCGGGCCTCCAGCGCGTCCGTCGCCTGCTCCACGTCGGTGGCGCGCGCGACCAGCGTGTCGAAGTTCTCGTTCACCTCCTCGGCGCGGGCGGGCTCCCCCGCCCTGAAGACGTGGGGCACGGCGCTCTGTGCGGTCGTGGCCGCGAGGAGGAGCATCCATGGCGCAAGCAGGCGGACCGGCTTCATTGCCAGCTCACCTCGTTCCAGTTCCCCGCGCCCCAGACCGCCGGTGGCAGGCTCGGGGACGGCGGAGCGGCCGGCGCCGGCGGGGAGGCCGGAGATGCCGAAGCTCCGCCGCCGCCGCCGCAGGCTGAGATCGCCAGCGCGAGGACTGCGAGGATCGATGCCGCACGAGCTCTCATGGCTCCTCCCTGAGCGATGCGTTCGCCCCTCCGCGGCCACCGCGCGAAGCAGCTTCGCGGGATGCGGGGAGCCTGGTGCCCCGGGCAGGATTCGAACCTGCGACCTGCCCCTTAGGAGGGGGCTGCTCTATCCAGCTGAGCTACCGGGGCTGCCGGGCGGAGGATAGCCACGGCTCCCGGGGGCGGCAAA
>JAZBPF010000533.1:0-4517 GCA_036351515.1 Pseudomonadales bacterium
ATAGCCGAAGATCACAGCCTCGAGGTCGCGCGCGACGGCCTCCTCCATCGCCGCACGCATGAGCGGGACGAACACGTCGGGCACGTCGATCGACGCGGCGGTGTCGCGCATCACGGTCACGTCGCCCACTGCGGCGAGGTCGGTCATCGGGAGCTGCATCGGGTTTCTCCTCAAGGTCGGTTCGGTTGCCTTGCGCCATGGGTCGGCCCATGGCGCGGCCCAGATGACGGTCATCGTTCGCCCTCCTCTGCGGCGTCATCGAGGTCGTCGAGGCCGGGCATCGCCTCCTCGTCCATGCGGTCGAGCATCAGGTCCACGAGCACATGGTTCCGATGGACGATCTCCTGGAGCTCCTGGATCACGCGAGGCGCGATCCGCTCGAACCGGAGCATTTCCGGGAACTGGAGACCGGCGAGGGCCGCCCCGCCGAACATGGCGTCGGCCATCGTGCGGTCGCGTTGCAGCTCGGCCACCAGCGCCGCCACCAGCGCGGCGTCGTCGGTGTGCTGCTCCATGAGAACTCGAAGACGTGTCATGCCGGATCTCCATGCAGTGCGCGGTCACGCAGGCGGGCGAAGGCGCGTAGATGACGTAGACGGATGCGGCCAGCAGCCAGGTCGGCGCGGTCGTCATCGGACAGTTCACGGTGGAGCTCGCGGGGCGTGATCCGGAGGCCATCGCAGGCGGCCACCAGCGTCGCGCGGTAGTTCGGCGGGAGGGTCATGCTGCACCCTCCTCGAAGTCGCCGAGGTCAGAGCAGTACGAGCAGCCCTCGCCTGCGCAGCGGGGACACCCGGTTCCCGAAGGTGCCCCGGAAACGGCCGAAGGTGCCTTTCCTGAATCGAGGGCGCCTTGGGCGCCTTGGGCATCTTCGGGGGCATCTTCGGAGCCAGGGAGAGCCCACCGCCAGCCACCGGAGAACCCCGACTTCCTGGTCGTGACCTTGAGCTTCGAGCGCGCCGTGCGCAGCTGCTTCTCCGAGATGCCGGCACCCCGGGCCTCGCGCTTCACGTCGTCCGCGTTCATCGGCCCAGAGGCGAGGAGCTCGCGCAGGAAGTCGACCGCCTCGGTCCGCTCGGTCTGCGCATCGTCGTCCTCCGCGAAGGCGAGCAGCTGCCGTGCAGCACCCTCGACAGGCTTGCCCCATGCGACCGCGGTGTTCGTCGCGCCGTCGAGGCCGGGGACGTCGGTCTGCATGAGCCGATACTCGAACCCTCCGTCGTCGGGGCCGATGTTCGACTTCGCCCGGGCGAACAGGCGGACGTCGCCTTCCTGGTCCTCGAGCCGAGCAGCGACGAGCACGACGCGGGCCAGGGCGCCAAAGGCGAGGGAGCCCGTCACCCGCTCGAGCGGATCCCTGCCGGAGGTGCCCTTGCTGAAATGCGTGATGCCGCACACCGCAGCGCCGAGCGTCTGCCCCATGCGGACGATCGCCGCCAGGTCGTTCCGGACCTCGGCGTTCTTGTGGGAGTCGCCACGGACGGCCGCGACGAGCGGGTCGACGATGATGAGGTCGAACAGCTCGTCGGCCAGGGCCGCGGAGTACGTCAGCAAGCGCACGTCGATCGCGGGATCGAAGGGGCGGGTCTTACCGGCCTCGGTCACGTCGCCGATGAACCGCACCCGGGAGAGATCGGCGCCGCAGGCGAGCAGCCGCGGGACGAGCGTGTCGCGGGCGTCGTCCTCGGAGGACCAAATCAGCACGCCGCCAGGTCGCGCCGTCGTGCCGTCAGGGAACCGCGCTCCCTTCGTGATGGCAGCGGCCAGGGAGAGCGCGAGCGTCGTCTTCCCCGTGCCGGGAGCGCCCGCGAGCAGATGAAGCTTTCCGCGCGCGAGCCATCCCGGCCAGAGCCACTGGATCGGCTCGGGCGTGATGGTCGCGGCGTTGACCAGGTGTAGCGAGCGTTCGGTCCCGTCGGGGGATCCGATGGTGATCGGCGCGCCGTCCGCGGTATCCTGTGCGTGAGCCCCCAAGCTCGCAGCAGGTTCCGCAGCGGCCGCCTCCGGGCGGCCGTTGTTGTTCATGCCGCCCCCCGCACCCGCTTCGCATCGCGCTCGTCGAGGCCGAGGCGCTGGAGCACGTGCGACAGCCTCCAGAAGTTCCGGCCGTTGATCTTCTTCGGGGGATCGAGCACGCCGCGCTCGACGAGGCGGCGCACCCACATGTGAGAGCGGGGCTTTCCCGGCGGGCCTCCGAGTTCGCGCACGCCAGCCGAGTCGATGAGATGGTCCTGCATGTGACGCTCCCTTCAGCATTCGCGGCGCTCGTGCCGCAGTGGTAGGGAGCGTTACAGGGGGAGTGTGCGCCTCCATGGAAGGCGCACCGGTTTCGACTACAGCACGCCGTGGCGCTTCAGGATCCGATACACCTGGCTCCGGGAGAGCCCGAGAGCGGGGGCGATGCGACCGGGCAAGCCGCGCTGCTCGCCCCCGTTCCGCAGGTTCCGGCGAGCCGCCTCTACGACGCGTAGCGCCGTCAGGTCACCATCAAGGCGGTGCCGCTCCGCAGCGGCTTCGGATGCGCGGGCTTGGATCCATCGACGCTCCATGCCGGTCCGTGCGTCAGCGGCGATCTCGTCCCATCGAAGCCAGCCGGCATGCTCTGGGAAGGCGACGGAGGCGTGCAGCTCCACTGCCCTGTCGGAGGCGTCCAGCAGCGCCGTGAGTGCCGCGTCTACATCGCCGCGACCATGCTGCCGAGAGAGATGCCACAGGCTCGCCACCAGCAGCGCAGCGTCACGGACCGGACCGTCAGCCTCCGTAGGCAGGAACGCCTCGAGGTCCGCCAGCGTCACCCCTTCGAGGTCAGCAGGGAGGCCTTCGGGGAATGCGGACCAGTCCAGCCCCTCGGCAGCATCGAGGACGCCCACCGCTTCCCGGAGCCACGTGCGGGCCGATCTGCGCCAGCGCGGCTCAGCCATCGACCAGACCCTCCAGCCGCTCCAGCTTCTCGCCCCACGTCTCCCATGCTTCCACCTGCGCCGGCCACAAGTCGTCGTGCAGATAGTGGGCAGCGAGGGGATTCTTCTCGCTGTGGTGCAGCATCGCCTCGCGCACCTCGGGGCGGATGCGCTCGATCAGCACGGCGCCGTCGTCTCGCGGCCGCTGGATCTCCAGGGCGCGCCAGTGCGTGGCGGCGGTCGCGCGCAGCACCTTCGGCGAGAAGCCAGGCAGGCCCAGGCGGGCGGTCTGCTTCGCCAGGGCGTCCACCTTCACCACGTCGCCCTTCCGGCGCCCGGGGAACAGGGGGCCCGCCTTCGGCCACCGCGCCGGGAGACGGGCGATGCAGTAGTTGCTGACGTGCAGCAGATGATCACGGCGACGGTCCTTCATGCGGGCCGCCGGCAGCCGCCACGTCCGGTCCTCCTGGCTCAGCTCCGACCAGTCGCCGCCGAGGATCTCGGAGGGGCGACAGCCCGTGGCGAGCATGAGGCGCAGCGCGAGGGCGCGGTCCGGCGGGAGTAGTTGTAGACGCGTCAGCAGGGCGACGATGCCGTCGTCGTCGAGCCAGCGGTCCGAGGGGCGCGCGGCGCTCGCCTGGCGCAGCTTCCCGGTCCTCCGGAACGGGTGTCGATCCGTGAGCTCGTCGTCCACCAGCCACGACCAGAACGCAGACGAGGCCGCCAGCCACTGCCCGGCCGCCCTCGGCCCGCGGGTGCGCTTCATCCGGAGGAACTCCTCCCGGACGGCCGCCTTCGTCACGTCGTCGATCGTGCTGAGTTTCCAGACCGTGGCGGTGTGCTCGAGGTACCGCTTGTAGCCCCGGCGGGTGCCAGGCGCCCGGGAGCCGAAGTCCTCGGAGGCGAGGAACCGGGTCACCTGGTGCGGCACCAGGCGGACGTTCTGCGCGTCACGTGCAGCGCGCTCGGCCTCCTGAGCGGCCACCTGCTCCGCGTGCGTCCTGACCACCTCCGCCTTCAGGACGTCACCCACGTCGGCGCCCTGCTCCGCCAGCGGCCGGAGCCGCTCCTCCACCAGCCGCCGGGCCTCCTTCAGGGTGACGCCCGGGAAGCGGCCGATCGGCGCCGTCTTGAGCTGGCGCGACACCCGGTGGCGGTACCGGAAGTAGAAGCGCGTCACCTTGCCGCCGGTCTCGGGCCACGTCGTGCGCACCCTCAGGCCGGGGCAGAGCGGGTCGGCGAGCTCGCCGTAGTTCCGGCCTCCGGTCGCGGGGATCCCCCTCTCCACCAGCAGCGCCGTGAGTCGGAGCGGTTCGTCGGCCACGGTGTAATCTCCGGCGTCTCGATTGACACCAGACTATACACCTTCCCCGTTATGTGCTGTGATCCTTTGTGACGGACCGTTGGGGCTGAGAGAGGATCAGGCGGGAGACCAGGGAGGGCGCGAGGCCCTGATTTTCAGGGCGAATCGGCCCGGAGGCCGCGTCATTCGTGAGGTGGTACCCGGGGCGGGACTCGAACCCGCACGCCTTGCGGCTGGAGATTTTAAGTCTCCTGCGTCTACCAGTTTCGCCACCCGGGCACGCGCCCCCGATGATACCGGCGCCACCCTCCTCC
>JAZBPF010000534.1:0-2776 GCA_036351515.1 Pseudomonadales bacterium
AGCGATGGGCGTCGAGCAGGCGCGCGAGGGCCTGCGACCATGCGCCCAGATCCTCGCGTCCTCGCTGCGTCAGGGCGTAGTGCCCGCGGGCGACCCGTTCGAACCAGCCGTAGTGGTTGTCCCGCAGGATCGTCGCGGCACGGGGCACGCCGCTGCGGTCGCGGACGATGCTCGCCTTGAGGACGGGTTCGCCCGAGAGGGCCTCCGCGCAGCGGATCGCGTCCTGGCGGTAAGCCGTGAGGCGGGGGCCGGCCGGCGCGCCGCCGGGCTCCGGGTCGCCGGCGCGCTCGGCGAACTCCTTGAGGAGCCGGGCACGCTTGCGCGCGTTCGGCCGGGGGCGATAGGGGCCCGGGTCGAGCTCCGGGAGCACCGTCCCGTCCTCGCGCACGAGGAGCAGGCCGAGGCCGAGGCGACGGAGCAGCCCGTGCAGCCGGCGGCGACGGGCCGCGGCCCCCTTCGAACCGCGCGCGGGGGCAGCGAAGGCGACGTAGACCTGGTCGCTGAAGGCGAGCCGGTCCACGCCCTGGAGCACCAGTTCCAGGCTCGGCCGCGCCTTCAGCTCGACCACCACCGGAGGGGCGTCGCCGCGCACGGCGACGACGTCGCAGGCGCCGATCTCGCCCTTCACGGTGTAGCCCTGCGCCTCGAGGAAGCGCTTCACGGGCGCGTAGAGGTCGGCCTCGGCCATGACGATCCGGATCCGTTCGCGGCAGCGCGAGCGCCGCATGATACGGATCTCCGTCGGGGGTAGGCTCGGGGCTCGGGACTGGCGAGAGGGTGGCTTCATGGAGGTCGAGCGCAACAAGGCGGTCGTGCGGGCCTTTTTCGAGGCGGGGAACCGCGGGGATATGGACGCCTGCTTCGCCCTGATCGCCGACGACGTGGTCTGGCACAACCTCGGCTCGACGCGCCTCTCCGGAACCTTCCGGGGCAAGGCGATGCTCATGGAGGAACTGCTCGGGCCACTCTTCGGCAGCCTGAAGGCGGGGATCCGCTCCGAGCTCGAGGCGCTGATCGGGGAGGGCGACACCGTGGTCGCGGTGACCTCGGGCACGGCCGAGACCATGGACGGGCGGCCCTACTGCAACCGCTACTGCCAGCTCATGCGGATCCGCGACGGGCGCATCGTCGAGGTCACGGAGTTCGCGGACACGGACCTCATGCGCCGCACCTTCGGCTGACGGCGCCGGAGGACGACGTGAAGGCTGAAGCCGATTCCGATTCCCGGCGGGCGCCCCCGCCGGCCGTGCAGGCGGTCCTCGACCGCTGGCCGCCGGAGGTGCGCGTCGCACTCCTGGGGCTGCGGGACCTCGTCCTCGACACCGCGGACAGGATCGAGGGCGTCGGTCCCGTCACGGAAACGCTGAAATGGGGCGAGCCCGCCTACCGCACGGAGCACACGGGCGCGGGCACCACGATCCGCCTCGGCTGGAAGGATCGGATGCCGACGCGGTACGCACTCTACTTCGACTGTCGGACCACCCTCGTGGACACCTTCCGCAGTCGCTATCCCGAGCTCGCGTGGGTCGGCGACCGGGCGCTCCTGCTCGAGCTCGGGGCGTCCGTGCCGGAGGGACCCGTCGCGGACTGCATCGGGCTCGCGCTCACCTACCACGCGCGCAAGGGCAGGCGCCGAAGCCCCGCCCGCCGCCGTCCCTGAGCCTCCCGCGGCCGAAGGTGCCGCGGCTCCTGCTGCGTCACCGCTGCGCAACACGTCGCGCGGCGCGCCCTTCCACCGACGGACCGGTCGGAGCCCCCGGGGCCGCGCCATGCGGATCCCTCTCCCGAGGCGTAGGCTTCCGGGAAGGTCCGCGACCGAGGAGGGGAGCGCCATGGACGAGCAGGACGCCCCGCTCGGCACCTGGTTCGAGGCGGCGCCGGGGCTGCGCGTGCAGCGCCGCTGCCTCCTCCGGACCCTGGCCCTGGCGATCGCCGGGGCCGCGCTTCCGGCGCGGGCGTCGGAGACCGCTGCGCGCCTGACCCTCGAGGAGTTCGTCGCCGAGGTGCTTCCGGTCGCGCGGGCCCTCGTCGCCGATCGTTCGGCGGTCGGGCAGGACCGCTATCTGCTGGCGCTCGCGTCCCATGCGGTGCGTCTGGTCGACGTTCCGGAGCCCGAGTTCCGGGAGAGCGGTCAGGGGCCCGGGGCCTCGATCGGGGTCAACGGCGCTCACGACCCCTTCGTGATCCTGCACTGGAAGCTCGCGCCGCGCGGCGTCGTCCATCCGCACGCCCACAGCTACGGCAACGTGCTCACGCTCGGCCTCGCCGGCGAGGCCCGCGTGGAGAACTTCGAGATGGAGGGCGGGCGCGACTTCGACACGCGCGAGCCCTTCGTCGCGCGGCGGACGGTGCGGCAGCGGCTGACGGCCGGGTCCATCAATCGCGTGAGTCTCGAACGCGACTACGTGCACGGCTTCCGGGCCGGCCCTGCGGGCGCGCGGGGCCTGGATCTCACTACCGGCCTCCTGCCCCGTCGGCCGACGCCCTGGCTCCGGATCGAGGCGCCGCTGCCCGGAGACGCACCGCTGTTCCGGGCTCGCTGGGCGGAGGCGCCCGGCTGAGCGGGACCCGGACCATTCCGATGCGGGACCGCGCGGCCGCCGTGAGCTTCTGGGAGGAAGCGCGGATGACGTTCGTGATACGGATGCGGCACGGGCCCGACTTCCGGGCGGATCCGGAGCGGATCGAATCCATCCACGCGTGGGTCGAACGCACGACGCGCGAGGGGGTTCGACTCGGCGGTCACCCGCTGCGGCCCTGCTCCGAAGGCGTGACG
>JAZBPF010000535.1:0-2227 GCA_036351515.1 Pseudomonadales bacterium
AGCGAGGTCGAGGCCTCGCGCCTCGAATCGGCCCGCGGTCGTCGCGAGGCGATCGCCGGGGTCAATCTCGACGAGGAAGCGGCCGATCTCCTCCGCTACCAGCAGGCCTACGCGGCCGCGGCCCGGGTCGTGTCCGTCGCCGACGAGCTCTTCCAGACCCTGCTCGACGCCGTGAGGTAACGCCATGCGCATCTCGACCAGCCTCGTCTTCGAGCGGGGCCGCAACGCGCTCACGGAGCAGCAGAGCGCCCTCTCCCAGCAGCAGCTGCGCATCGCGAGTGGCAAGAAGTACCTCTCGCCCGCGGAGGATCCCAGCGCGGCGGTGCAGTCCCTCTCCCTCACCCGGGCGATCGAGGCGACGCAGCAGTTCGTCCGCAACGGCACCATGGCCGAGGCCCGCCTCTCCTCCCAGGAGAGCGTCCTCGCGCAGGTGAACGAGAACCTCCAGCGCGTGCGCGAACTCACGATCCAGGCCGCCAACGCCTCGCAGACCGAGGACACGCGCGGGGACATCGCCGCGGAGATCGAGCAGCGCCTCGAGGAACTCCTCGACCTGGCCAACACCCGTGACGCCAACGGCGAGTACGTCTTCGCGGGCTTCCAGAGCGGCGAGCGGCCGTTCACGCGCACCGCCACGGGCGTGATCTTCAACGGCGATTCCGGCGAGCGCTTCGTGGCCGTCAGCCCGGAGCGCGAGGTGCGCGTCGGCGACTCGGGCCGGCGCCTGTTCATGGAGCTGCCGGCCGGCAACGGCACCTTCGAGGTGGCCGCCGATGCGGGCAACACGGGCGGCGGCATCCTGGAGACGGGGTCCGTGCTCGACGCCGGCGCCTGGACCGGGGACAGCTACACGATCGAGTTCACCGCCGAGGACCGCTTCACGGTCCGCGACGGCGGCGGCGCCGTGGTGGCGGCCGACGTCCCCTACGTCGCGGACGCGGCCATCACCACGATTCCCGGCATCGAGTTCACCATCGAGGGCGCCCCGGCCGCCGGCGACCGCTTCACGATCGCCCCCGCCGGCGAGCAGTCGATCTTCGAGACCTACCAGGAGCTCATCGGCGCCCTGCGCGGACCGTCCACGCAGACCGCCGACGCCGCGCGCTTCCAGAGCACCATCAACCGCGTGCTCACGGCCTTCGACGGCGCGTCGACCTCGACCCTCGACGCCCGCGCCGACCTCGGCGCGCGCCTGCGCAGCATCGAGTCCCAACGCGAGATCAACGAGGACCTCATCCTCAACTACGAGCGCACCCGCTCCGAGGTCGACGATCTCGACTACGCCGAGGCGATCACGAAGTTCCAGCAGCAGCTCACGGCCTTCCAGGCCGCCCAGGCGAGCTTCGCCCGGATCCAGCAGCTCTCGCTCTTCGACTTCCTGCGCTGATGCCGAGTCCACCCTCTACGCGTAGCGCTTTTCGCTGACCTGTGCGAGCCAGCTTCAGCTGCGACCGCAAGCGCACCGCCTCGTCGATCGCGGCTGAAGCCGGCTCCCACGAACGCCGTGGCGGACGCCCCCGATGCGCGACGACAGACCTTCTCTGCCCCCCACCTCCAGCGCGTTCCAGCCCCGAAGCCGCCTCCGCCCCCTGTGGGAGCAAGCTTCAGCTGCGACCTCCGGACGTCCGCCCAGTGAAATCGCCATGCGCCTCGAAACGGCTCGAGCTTGCGCCGACGAAGCCTTCGCAGATTCCTCCGCGCTCGTGGGAAGCGCACGCAGTGCGCGATCGCGGACTCCGTCCGCTTCCCACGAGCGACGCATCGATCGAGTTCTCTGCACCACCGCCCGTCGTCACGAAGTCCACGCTCGTCCTCCTCGCGTTGGCCGACGCAAGCGGTCGAACCGCGAACAACGGGCGTCGACGGACACGATGCGTGCCGGCGCGGGCCCCGTCCCGATCGATCGTAGGTGGAGCGGCAACGGAGACGTGGTCGCTCGTCGACCGGCCTGTGGAATCAGCAGCTTGCAGGATCCCTGGCCCGCTTCGAGGACGTTGCCGCACGACCGATTCGGCGCCACGAACGACGCCCTCCGACACCGCTGGGGAACCCCGCCTCGAGGCCTGTGCGAGCCGGCGAGCCCGCCCCTGCGTCGATTCCCCGACGCCCTCTCGCCCCCGGTTCAAGTTCGTCAGGCCAGCGCCGATACCGTTTCGCGAAGGCGATCCACAACGACCGCCGAGATGGCCGAACGGTGACGCATTGCCGACTCGGCAGTCAGTTCCCA
>JAZBPF010000536.1:0-6476 GCA_036351515.1 Pseudomonadales bacterium
CGCCCGCGTCGCTGTCGGTCTCCATCGGCGCTCCGGTTCCCTCGCGGTGGCGGCGCCAGCATGCCGCGGGGGACGCGACGGGGCCAGGGGCGCCGCCGCCCCGAGGGGCCCGGGCCGCCCCCCCACACGGCCGGTCCGGGCACGGCGCCGGGGCGGCCATCTGCGGCGCCGGGGGATCTTTGTTAGAGTTCAAAACATTCACGCCCGGGAACGCGATGCGCCGCGGCCGCGGACAGCGACCGCCGGCTCGGCCTCTCCGTCGCCCCGGGCGCCGACCGTCCGGTGAAGGAGGATCCCATGAGCGAGAAGAATCCCGACAAGGGCTACGTCGCACTCCTCGGCTGGAGCCTCGGCGCCATCGACGCCGTGGACCGCTTCGACCGGCGCTACGTCGTCGTCGCCCCGGACTGGGCCGAGGACTACTGCGCCGAACACGACATCCCCTACGTGAAGTGGAACTTCGAACGGCTCAACGACCGTTCCCACGAGATCGCCGAGATCCTGAAGGACAAGGGCGTGGACGTGGCGATCCCGCTCTTCGAGGAGACCGTGGAGTGGGCCGGGGCCATCAACTCCGTGCTGCTGAAGAAGCCCCGACTCCTCGGCCAGGCCATGCTCATGCGCGACAAGTCGCTCATGAAGCGCCGCGCCCAGCTCGGCGGCATCCGCGTGGGGATCTTCGAGGAGGCCCACGACCGGGACGACGTGGTCCGCTTCCTCAAGCGCGTGAACCAGGCGCTCCTGAAGCTCGACGGGGACCCGAACGATCCCATCCACCTGAAGGCCTTCGACAAGGCGGGCTGCCTCGGGCACCGGATGATCCGCACCGTGGAGGATGTCGACAGCGTCACGGACAACGAGTTTCCCGCCCTCCTCGAGAGCCACCTCGACGGCTGGGAGTTCGCCGTCGAGGCCTGGGTCTGGAAGGGCAAGGTGCGCTTCCTGAACATCTCCGAGTACGTGCACCTCGGCTACTCCGTGCACGTGCCCGCGTCCCCGGAACTCGAGGCCTACCGGCCGAAGGTGGAGAAGGAGATCGATAAGCTCATCGAGACCTTCGACATCGACTTCGGCTTCATCCACCCGGAGTACTTCGTCACCAGCGACGGCCAGATGTACTTCGGCGAGGTGGCCTACCGGCCGCCCGGCTTCAAGGTCTTCGAACTCCTCGAGCGGGTCTACGGCTTCAACGCCTACCAGGCCATGGTGCTCTGCTTCGATCCGAAGACCACGGAGGAGGAGATCGAGGCCTTCTTCCCCCGCGAGGTCGTCGACGCCGACGGCTACGCCGGCAGCTTCGGCGTCTATCCGCGGCGCCGGGTCGTGAGCAAGCTCGAGATCCCCGAGGAGACGGCGGACGATCCCTACTTCGACTACCACGAGCTGACGCCGCCCCTGGAGGAGATCGTCACCAAGCGCACGGCCTTCGGGACGCACTGGGGCCTGGTGTTCTTCCACGGCGAGGACCATGCGCGCCTCGCGGACCTGCTCAAGCACCAGGAAGAGCTCGACTACTACGTGTGACGCGACGGTGACCGGACGGGGAGAGGACAGGGCGGCCGCCGGGGACGCGGCGGACCGCTTGGCGCAGCTCGCGCGGCGCTTCGACCAGGCGCTCGATCGCCTCGCGCGGTCGCGTCCCTTCGCCAAGGGCACGCATCAGCCCGCGACGCTGGATTTCGCGGCGCGACTGCTGCGGACGCCGGGCGGGGTCGCGGTCCTCGCGGAGCGGGCCGCGCGCTTCGACGCCGCCGGCGTGTTCGCCGGCAGCGACTGGGACGCGCCGGAGTGTCTCCTTCCCCGACTCGTGCAGCACACCTTCGCCACAGCGCCGCCGGAGACGGTGGTGCTCGAATGCCTGTCCGAGCTGCGCATGCTCGCCCTCGCCCGGGGCGAGAGCCGCCACGCCAACTTCAGCGCCGAGCACGCCCGGCACTTCCTCACGCAGGCGCTGGCCCTGAACCTGGACCGGATCTTCGACGGCACGCGCGAGGCCGATCGCGCCCGCCTCGGGCCGCTCGCCGAGGGCGTCGGGACCCTGCTCCGCCACGTGCTGGAGGAGATCGGCTTCGAGGACATCCTCGGCAGCCTCATCGACGAGATCTGGCGGATCCTCGAGCAGCGCCCCATCGAGGTGGGCCACGTGAAGGCGATGATCGCGCAGATCGCGGTCACCCTGACGAGCGGCGCCGGCGACATCGGCGAAGCGCGCCTCGGCGCCGACCGGCTCATCAGCGCGCTCTTCGGGCCCACCCGACACTGTGGCGACGATCCCGGGCTGCCCGCCTACCGGGAACGCCTCACGGCCCTCGACGACCGCGCGCTCCTGGACGAGGCACGGGGCTTCGCCCGCGCCATGCACGACACGGGACTCGTCTCCGACTACCACGCCGCCTTCCTGCGCTGGCTGCTCGAGCAGGACCGGGCGAATCTCCTCGGGGCGGCCCTCGGCCTGTCCTCCACGGGTCTCGATTCGCTCCAGTGCTTCCCGGCCCTGGTGCACCGGCTCGTGCGCGACGCGGTGCATCCGGAGACGGCGCAGGCGGTCTTCGGCCTCACCATGGTGCTCGAGCGCGGCATCCTCTACGGCCCCCCGGTGGGTCCGGCACTCTGGCGGCAGATCCACCTCGAGCTGTCCCCGGCCGCCGAGGCCGCGGTCGCCGCCGTCCGCGGCACCGCGCTGCCCGGGCGCGTGTTCCTGCTCGCCGGCGTCCTCGGCGTGCTCGGACAGCCGCTCGGCATCGGCCAGGGGAACAATCCCACCTGCCAGTCCGCCCGGGCCCTGTCGATGTGGTCCCTGAACGATCCGGACTTCGTGCTCCAGCTCGTGGTGCAGGCCACGCGCACCGGGTCCCTGACCCTGCACTTCGAGGGCCGGGCCCTGCATTCGGCGGAGCTGCCGCCGGGCCTTGCGAGCACGCTGCCGCTGGACACGGATCCCGTCTCCGCGCTGCTGGTGCCGCACCTCGACCGGATCTACGCCGCCATGGGGCGGCTCTGCGCGGACCGGGCGGAGGATCCGCACCGGTGGATCAACCCCGAGTTCCACGGCTGGTGGGTGGGCCGCGACTTCGCCATCGCCGTGGACGTCGCCACCGGCGCGCTCGCCGACCACGAGCGCTTCGTGCGCGACTTCTACGGCTACTACCACCCCTACTACAACGGCCTGACGCCGGTGATCCATCCGCAGCCGGCGGGGCTCGCGGTGACCGACGCGGCGGGGAGCTTCGTCGGCTGGCACGCCATCACGCTGCTGCGCGTGGCACTCGACCAGGAAGAGGTGATGCGCGCCTACTTCTACAACCCCAACAACGACTCGGGGCAGGACTGGGGGAACGGCGTCGTGGTCTCCACGCACGGGCACGGCGAGCGCTCCGGTGAGGCGTCCCTCCCCTTCCACGAACTCGCCTCCCGCCTCTACATCTTCCACTACGACGCGGCCGTGAGCCCCCCTCCCGGGGTCGTGCCCGACGCGGAGGTCGCGGCCGTCTGCGCCATGGCCCGCGAGAGCTGGGCCGCGGACCGCCTGCCGCCCGGGATCGCGGCGAGCCCGGATCCGGCCGCCCCGCCGGCGTCCTGAGGCGAGATCGCGACCCGACTCCGGCCCCTGCCGGATCCATCCACGCATGCAGGAGCAAGACGCATGAAGATCGTCAGACTGAAGGACCTGATCGGAACCGACCGCGACGTGCAGGGCGAGGGCTGGGTGAGCCGCCGCTTCCTGCTCAAGAAGGACGGCATGGGCTTCTCGTTCCACGAGACCATCATTCCCGCGGGCAACGAGCTCCATCTGCACTACAAGCATCACCTGGAAGCGGTCTACTGCGTCGCCGGCAACGGCAGCATCGAGGACTGCGCCACCGGGGAGGTGCACCAGATCGAGGACGGGACCCTCTACGCCCTCGACCAGCACGACAAGCACATCCTGCGCGGAGGAACCGAGGACATGCGCCTCGTCTGTGCCTTCAACCCGCCGGTGACGGGCCGCGAGGTGCACGGTCCGGACGGTGCCTACGCCCTCGTCGAGGACTGAGGGGCCGGACCTCCGCGGGAACGCTGCGCCCGGGGCGGCGGGTCAGCCCGCCGCGTCGCACCAGCGCGCGAAGCGTGCGCGCCCCGCGTCCCGGGCCACGCCGCCGCGGAGTGCGACGTTCGCGCCGAGGCGCTCGAACAGCTCCGCCGAGGACAGCCGCTGCTGCGCCACCCCGAGCCCGGCGAGCTCCTCGATGGAGACGGCCCAGACGATCCGCCGCACGCCCGCCCAGAGCAGCGCGGAGGCGCACATGGGGCAGGGCTCGCCGGTACACGCCGCGACCGCGTCGACCAGCGCGTCCGGCCCTGCCGTCTGCTCGGCGGCGCGGTGCAGGGCCTCCAGCTCCGCGTGCGCCGTCGGGTCGCCGGTGGCGCCGACCCGGTTGTGCGCCTCGATCCGTGCCCCGTCGGCGAGCAGCAACGCGCAGCCGAACGGAGCCTCCCCCGCCGCCGCACCGCGATCCGCCGCCGCGAGGGCCCGGGCCATGAGCGCGTCGTCGGCCTCGGTCGTCATGCCCCCGGATCCTCGGTGAGTGCCTCGTCGGCGAGCGCCGCGTCCGCGGCGGCTTCGCCGTGGATCCGCGCCGTGTCCAGGAGCGGGACCTCCCCGTCGTGCTCGCGGAGCGAGAGGCCGAGTTCGGTGCAGCCGAGGATCACCGCTTCGGCGCCCTCCCCGGCGAGATCGTCCACCATGCGTCGGAGCCGGTCGCGGGAGGCGTCGTCGACGACGCCGCGACAGAGCTCCTCGTAGATGATCCGGTGCACCTCGCCGCGCGCCTCGGCGTCCGGGACCCGCACCTCGAGCTCGAAGCGCTCCGCGAGCCGGTCCCGGTAGAAGGCCTGCTCCATGGTGAAGCGCGTGCCGAGGAGGCCGACCCGGCGCACGCCGAGCGCCCGGAGCCGTTCGCCGGTGGCGTCGGCGATGTGCAGCAGGGGCCGGCCTGCGGCCGCCTCCACGGCGTCGGCGACGCGATGCATGGTGTTCGTGCAGAGCACCAGCAGCTCCGCGCCGGCGTCCACGAGCCGGCGGGCGCCGGCCCCGAGCACGTCCCCGGCCTCGTCCCAGGCGTCCGCCGCCTGCAGCCGCTCGATCTCCGCGAAATCCGGGCTCCAGAGCAGCAGCGACGCCGAGTGCAGGCCGCCGAGGCGCTCCGCCACCCGCCGGTTGATCACCTGGTAGTAGGGGACCGTGGACTCCCAGCTCATGCCCCCGAGCAGACCGAGCGTGCGCACGGCGGTCAGCGGAGCACGGCGGTGGGAAAGGCGACGACGCTCTCGTTGCCGTCGCGACCCACGGCGGCGACGCCGTAGACGAAGTTGTCGATCACCAGGTTCTCGAGGGTGAAGCGGGTGACGTCGCCCACCCAGCGCGAGTGGGTCCACTGCGGCGCCGTGGTGTCGCGCCAGTACACGCGGTAACCGGCCAGCGCCGGATGCGCCACGGCGTCCCAGGCGAGGGTCGTGGACGGCTGCACGGCGCCGCCGATGCGCACGTTCCGGGGCGCCGGCGGCGCCGCGGCGAGGGCGTGGAGCACGGCGGCGTTCACCGCCGTGAGGCGCGCGGCGTGGTCGAAGTCCACGAACTCGACCACGTCGCCGTAGGCGATGCCGTTCTCGACGCGCACGTCCTGGTGCTGACGGTCGTAGTGCTCGTGGGTCTCCATGATGCGCACCGCGGGGAACCCCTCGTCGTTGAAGGGCGTGTGGTGGCCGCCGCGGCCGAAGCGGTCGAGGCGGTAGACGAGCAGGGCGTCGAGGTTCACGAAGTAGCGGTCCGTGATCCGCTCCACGTAGCGCGCGAGCTGGCGCGAGGGGCCGTCCACCTCGCCGCCGTAGCGCCGGTAGTTCCAGCCCTCGGGGCGATGGCCCTCCACCGGGATCGCCTGGGAGAAGACGCGGAAGCTCGTGTTGTCCACGACGCCGTCGATGCCGGCGATGTTGCCGATCATGTCGTTGTTGAGCACCGCCGTGAGGTCCCAGCCCTCGGCGCGGGCCTTCGCCGCCAGATGCGCGCCGCCGTAGAGCCCCTGCTCCTCGCCGGAGAGCCCGGCGAAGACGATGCTCGCGGAGCGGGGCCCGCCGGCGCTGAGCACGCGCGCGGCCTCGAGCGCTCCGGCCATGCCCGAGGCGTTGTCGTTCGCGCCCGGAGCGTCGGTCACCGGATCCGTCGAGTCCGAGGCGCGCGAGTCGATGTCCCCGCTCATGAGCACGTAGCGGTCCGGCTCCGTGTGACCGCGCAGGATCGCGATCACGTTCACGACCTCCGTGTCCTCGCGGATCCGCGTGGCCGGATCGCCCGGGACCACCGTGCGCTGCAGGGACACCTCGAGACAGCCGCCGCAGGCGTCGGAGATGCGCTCGAACTCCGCGGCGATCCAGCGCCGCGCGGCACCGATGCCGCGCACCTCGGAACGCGTCTCGGACATCGTGTTCCGGGTCCCGAA
>JAZBPF010000537.1:0-8462 GCA_036351515.1 Pseudomonadales bacterium
CTTCGGCCCGGGGTTGTGGGCCCCGACCCGGGCGAACTCCACCTGGAGGATCGCGTACTTCCGGTTCGAGAAGAGCACCACGGTGACGTCGAGGCGCTCCCGGGCCATGGTCCAGAGGGCCTGCACCGTGTACATGGCGGAGCCGTCGGCCTCGAGGCAGAGGACCTTCCGGTCCGGGCAGGCGACGGCGGCGCCCACGGCCGTGGGCAGGCCCTGGCCGATGGCGCCGCCGGTGAGGGCGAGCCAGTCGTGGGGCGGGCACCCGGCGGTGGCGCCCGGGAGGGCGAAGCCGCTCGTGGCGGCCTCGTCGACGACGATCGCGCCCTCGGGCATGCGGGCGCCCACGGACCGCGCGACGGCCGCGGGATCGAGGGTGCCGTCGCGCTGGGGTTCCGGTCGCGCAGCGGCGGCCACGCCTGCCGGGGCGGCGGGTGCCCCGAGGGCGTCCGCGAGGGCGGCGAGGGCGCCTTCCACGTCCCCGTCCGGCCCCACGAGCGGATGCACGGCGCAGCCTTCGGGTACGAGCCGGCTGGCCTTGCCGGGATAGGCGAAGAACGAGACCGGCGGCCGGGTCCCGACGAGCACGAGATGGCGCACGCCGCCGAGGGCGGCTTCCGCCTGCTCGGAGAAGTAGGGCAGGCGCTCGGCGCCGACGATGCCGGCCCCCCGTTCCTGCCGGGCGACGAAGGTGTCCGTGAACAGGCGGGCGCCGCAGGCGGCGGCGACGCGGCCGGCCTGCACGAGGGCCTCCCGGCGCAGGGCCCGCCCGTTCATGAGCAGCACCGTCGGCTCGCCGCGGCGCAGGGCCTCGGCGGTCGCCCGGACGGCGTCCTCCTGGACCGGAGCCGGGGCCGGCACGGGGAGGGGCGCGGCGGGGCCCGGCGCCTCGTCCCAGGCGGTGTCCGCCGGGAGGATCAGGGTGGCGATGCGGCCCGGCGCCGTGCGCGCCTCGCGGACGGCCTCGGCGCCGTCCCGGGCCACCTCCGCCGCGTGCCGGGAGCTGCGCACCCAGTCCGAGAAGGGGCGCGCCACCCCCTCCACGTCCGAGGTGAGCGGCGCGTCGAGATGTCGGTGCCAGGTCGCGTGGTCGCCGACCACGTTGACCATGGGCGTACGCGCGCGGCGGGCGTTGTGGAGGTTCGCCTGGGCGTTGCCGAGGCCCGGGCCGAGATGCAGGAGGGTCGCCGCGGGGCGGTCCGCCATGCGTCCGTAGCCGTCCGCGGCGCCGCTGACGACGCCCTCGAAGAGCCCGAGGACGCAGCGCATGTCCGGGTTCTGGTCCAGGGCCGCGACGAAGTGCATCTCGCTCGTGCCCGGATTCGTGAAGCAGACGTCCACGCCCGCGGCCACGAGCGTGCGCACCAGGCTCTCCGCTCCGTTCATGCTTCCCCCGTTTCCTGTCCGGTCGTGACGGCGCGGAGTCTAGCGGTCCGCCCCGGGCGTGTCCCCTGCGCGGGCCCCGGGACCCGGTCCGGTGCGCAGCGCCCCGGACGTCCGCCGGTGGCCGGGACGACGACGGGAGCGGTAGGCTTGCGCGCCCAGCAGGTTGCTGAAAGAGTCCGTCCTGGACTTTTCCAGCGCCGAACTGCGGCGCTGGTCCGCAGTTCGGGCACGACAGATCGACGACTTCCAGTCCTCGATCTACGGGCGGGCCATCCCCGGCCCGCTACAGCAGGCTGCCGAAACGGGGTTTCTGCAGCCTGCCTGGGAAGCGGCACGGCGCCGCGCACGGAGAGAGCCATGAAGCAGTACCAGACCACCGGCCCCGGCACGCCCCTCGCGCTCGTGGAGTCCGAGACCCCGACCCCGACGGGAACCGAGGTGCTCCTGCGCACGGTCACCTGCGGCGTCTGCCATTCAGACGTGCACCTCCACGACGGCGCCTTCGACCTCGGCGGCGGGCGCTCGCTGCCCGTGGGGGCCGCCGGCATGACCCTCGGCCACGAGATCCTCGGCGAGGTGGTGGCGGTGGGGCCGGACGCCGAGGGCGTCGCCGTGGGGGACCGGCGCGTGGTCTATCCCTGGATCGGCTGCGGCGAGTGCTCCGTCTGCGCCCGCGGCGAGGAGCACCTCTGCCTCGCGCCGCGGAACCTCGGCATCCACCGGGGCGGCGGCTTCGGCGATCACGTGGTCGCGCCCCATCCGCGCTATCTCTTCGACGCCGGCGACGTCTCCGAGGCCCTGGCCGCGACCTATGCGTGCTCCGGGCTCACGGCCTACAGCACCCTGAAGAAGACGGGCCCCCTGGGCGAGAGCGATCAGGTGGTGATCGTCGGCGCCGGCGGGCTCGGCATGATGGCCCTGCAGATCGGCCGCGCCGCCTTCGACCTCTCCCCGATCGTCGTCGACATCGACGACGGCAAGCTCGAGGCCGCGAAGGCCGAGGGCGCGGCGGCGGTGTTCAACTCGAAGGATCCCGAGGCCGCCAACGGCATCAAGGCGCTCACCGGCGGCGGTGCCGTCGCGGCCCTCGACTTCGTGGGCTCCGAGCCGAGCGCGAACTTCGGTCTGTCGGTGCTGCGCAAGGGCGGCAAGCTCCTCGTGGTGGGCCTCTACGGCGGTCAGCTGACCTTCCCGCTGCCCTTCTTCCCCATGATGGCCCGGACGATCCAGGGCAACTACGTGGGCAGCCTCGAGGACATGGGCGAGCTCATGGCCCTGGTGCGCGAGGGCCGCATCCCGCCGATCCGGGTCACGGAGCGGGACCCCGCCGAGGCCGGCGAGGTGCTCGCCGAACTCAAGGCCGGTCGCGTCTCGGGCCGCGCGGTGCTCCGCTACCGCTGAGCCCTTTCCTGCCGGGCCGCCGGGGACGTACCCGGCGGCCCTCGAAGCTTCCTCCGCGCGCCGGCCGGGTGCGCGTCGTCACGGAGTCCCCATGAGCAGCCACGACTACGACCTCTTCGTCATCGGCGCCGGTTCCGGCGGCGTGCGCGCGAGCCGCATGGCGGCGGCCACCGGGGCCCGCGTCGCCGTGGCCGAGGACCGCTACCTCGGCGGCACCTGCGTCAACGTGGGCTGCGTGCCGAAGAAGCTCTTCGTCTACGGCTCCCACTACGGCGAGGACTTCGAGGACGCGCGCAGCTACGGCTGGGACGCGCACCGCCCGGCCTTCGACTGGTCGACGCTGCGGGCCAACAAGGACAAGGAGATCGGCCGGCTCAACGGCATCTACGGCAACCTGCTCTCCAACAGCGGCGTCGAGGTGCACGACGGCCGGGCGACGATCGTGGATCCGCACACGGTGGAGGTGAACGGGCGGCGTTTCTCGGCGGCGAACATCCTGGTGGCGACCGGAAGCTGGCCCTGGATGCCGGACGTGCCCGGCATCGAGCACGCCGTGAGCTCGAACGAGATGTTCCACCTCGAGACCCTGCCGAAGCGGGCCGCGGTGGTGGGCGGCGGCTACATCGCCGTGGAGTTCGCCGGAATCCTCCACGGCCTCGGCGTGGAGACGACCCTGATCTACCGCGGCCCCCTGTTCCTGCGCGGCTTCGACACGGACGTGCGCGCCTTCGTGGCGGACGAGCTGCGCAAGAAGGGCATCGAGCTCCGCTTCGACACGGACGTCTCGGAGATCGAGAAGCGGGCCGATGGCAGCCTCCGCCTGCACTGCGCGGACGAGAGCTCCCACGGGGACGATTCGGACGTGGCGGGGGAGTCCTGCCACGTCGACGTCGACCTCGTGCTCTACGCCACCGGTCGACGGCCGCTCGTGCAGGGGCTCGGTCTCGAGGAAGTCGGCGTGAAGCTCGACGAGGGCGGGGCCATCGTGGTCGACGAGCATTTCCGCACCTCGGTGCCGAGCATCCACGCCCTCGGCGACGTGATCGACCGGGCCCAGCTCACGCCGGTGGCGATCAGCGAGGCGATGGCGTTCGTGAAGACCCATTTCGGCGGTCAGCCCACGGCCGTGGACTACGAGCGGATCCCCTCGGCGGTGTTCTGCCAGCCGAACATCGGCACCGTCGGGCCCACGGAGGAGCAGGCCCGGGAGCGCTACGGGCGCATCGCCGTGTACGAGTCCGTGTTCCGTCCCATGAAGCACACCATGACGCCGTCGGAGGAGCGCACGCTCATGAAGCTCATCGTCTCCCGGGACGACGACCGCGTGGTCGCGGCGCACATGGTCGGTTCCGACGCCGGCGAGATCATCCAGGGCATCGCCGTGGCGATCGTCGCCGGCGCGACCAAGGCCCAGTTCGACGCCACCGTGGGCATCCATCCGACCGCGGCGGAGGAGTTCGTCACCATGCGGGAGCCGGTGCGGACCTGAGGCCGTGGCACGCGGCGGCCGCGTCGGCGTCGGCATCGACGGCTGGCGCCGGGGCTGGGTGGTCGCGGCCCTCGAGGCCGGGGAGGGCGCGGCGCCGCGCGTGCGCGTCGTCCGGCGGATCGAGGAGATCGAGCCCTGGCTCGAGGCGGAGGGCCTCGTTCCGCTCCGGCGGCTCGTGGACATCCCCGTGGGGCTCCCGGCCGCCGGCACGCGCGCCGTCGAGGGCGCCGCGAAGAAGCGCCTCGCCGCGCTCGGGGCACCGCCTTCCAGCGTCTTCCCGGTCCCGCCCCGGATCGTCTTCGATGCCCTGGACTTCGCGGAGGCGCAGCGGCTCGCGCAGGCGGCCACGGGCAAGGGCCTGTCCCTGCAGAGCTGGCACCTGGTGCCCAAGATCCGCGAGGTCGATCTCTATCTGCGGCGCCGCGATCCACTCCGCCCGCCGCTGTGCGAGTCCCATCCGGAGCTCGTCTTCGCGCTGCTCGCCGCGCGCCTGGGCGCGGGGCCCCTGCCGCGGAAGGCGACGCCCGCGGGCGTCGAGGCCCGCCTCGCCCTGCTGCGCGCGCTCGCCGTGGAGACCGGGGCGCTGCTCGAGGCCGCCGTGCCCGTGGACGGCGTGGCGCCGAAGGCCGACGACCTCCTGGACGCCACGATCCTCGCGTGGCTCGCCGCCCGTCCGGAGCGGGCGCTCGCCGCGCTGCCGGACACGCCCGAGACCGATCCCCTGGGCCTGCCCATGGAGATGGTGATCCCGGCTCCGGCGCCCGGCGAGTGAGGCGCCGAGGTTGCCACCCGAGGGTCGGCTCCGATTGAATGCGGGCGGGAGCGCGGTCCGGGACGGGACCGGCGGAAGGGAGGCCGGCCCCGGCCGGTGCGACGGAGGACGACACGCGTGAGCGGACGGCGCATCCGGACGGGCACCAAGCTCGCGTTCGGCATCGGGCAGGTGGCCGAGGGCGTGAAGAACACCGCCTTCTCCACCTTCGTGCTGATCTACTACAACCAGGTGCTCGGTCTGTCGGGGACCCTCGCCGGCGTCGCGATCATGGTGGCGCTGTGCTTCGACGCCGCCACCGACCCGCTCGCCGGCTCGCTCTCGGACAACTGGCGCGGGCGCTTCGGCCGCCGCCATCCCTTCATGTACGCCTCCGCGCTGCCGCTCGCGGTGTGCTTCTACTTTCTCTTCGCGCCGCCCGAGGGGCTCGGCGAGACCGGGCTGTTCCTCTGGCTCACGGCCTTCGCCGTGCTCACGCGCGGGGCCATGACGCTCTACCACGTGCCCCATCTCGCCCTCGGGGCGGAGCTCTCGGACGACTACGAGGAACGCACCTCCATCGTCAGCTACCGGACGATCTTCGGCGTGCTGGGCAACGCGGCGACGATCTTCGTGGCCTTCTCCCTGTTCTTCATCGACACGCCGGAGCTGCGGGGCAACCTCGTGCGCGAGGCCTATCCGCCCTTCGCCGCGACCTTCGCCGTGGTGATGGTGGTGACGATCCTCTGGTCGGCGATCGGCACGCACGATCAGATCCCTCACCTGAAGCAGACGGCGGCGGGGCCGACGGCGGCCACGGGGCTCGCCGGGGTGCTCGCGCAGGTCGTCGGCGACCTGCGCGCCGCCCTGCGCAACGTCTCGTTCCGCTGGCTCTTCTCCGGGGTGATCATCGTCTTCGTGATGGTCGGGGTGCAGAGCGCCCTCGGCCTCTACATGGGCAACTACTTCTGGAACCTCACGAGCGACGAGCTGCGCTGGATCGTGCTGGCGGCGCCCATCGGGATCATGCTCGGCGCGCCGTTCACGCGCCTGATCAACCGGCGCTTCGACAAGAAGCCGTCCGTGGTGTTCGGGACGGCCTGGTACGCGTTCTTCGCGCTCTCGCCACCGACGCTCCGGCTCCTCGGCTGGTTCCCGGAGAACGGGGATCCGATCCTGGTGCCGGTCCTCGTGGCGATGACGATCGTGGGGGGCATGGGCGTGGTGCAGGCCCTCGTCTCCGCGGGCTCGATGATGGCGGACATCGCCGACGAGCACGAATTCGAGAGCGGCCGGCGCCAGGAGGGCATCTTCTTCGGGGCGCTCTCCTTCTCGGGCAAGGCCGCCTCGGGCCTCGGCAACCTCATCGGCGGCTTCGGCCTCGATCTCATCGCCTTTCCCGAGCGGGCGATCCCGGGGGAGGTTCCGGCGGCCGTCGTGGACCGTCTCGGGCTGCTCTACGGCCCGCTCGTCATGGGCTTCGCCGTCGTGGCCGTCTGGTGCTACAGCCACTACCGCCTCACGCGGAAGCGGCACGAGGAGATCCTCGCGGCCCTCGCCGCGCGCCGGGGCGCCCCGCAGGAGTCGCCCGCGGGGCGGGAGCCCGGCGCGGCGCCGGCGCCGGTCTCCGCGTGAAGACGCCCCGGGTCCTCCTGCTCCTGCTCCTCGTCGCGGCCGCACAGGTGCGCGCCGAAGGGGCCGTCACGGTCATCGCCCACCGGGGGGCCAGCGGCTACCTGCCGGAGCACACGCTCGCCGCCTATGCCTACGCCTTCGCGGCGGGCGCCGACTTCATCGAGCCGGACCTCGTCGCCACGCGCGACGGCGTGCTGGTCGCGCGCCACGACGTGCACCTCGAGACCACCACGGACGTCGCCGAGCGCTACCCGGAGCGGCGCGCGGAGGACGGGCACTACTACGCCGCGGACTTCGTCTGGGCCGAGCTGGCCGAGCTCCGGGCCCGGGAGCCGCGGGAGGGACGCTTTCCCCGGGAGTTCGCGGTGCTGCGCATCCCGCGCCTCGAGGAGGTCGTGGCGCTCGTGGACGGGCTGAACCGGGCGACCGGCTGTCGCGTCGGCCTCTATCCGGAGCTCAAGGCTCCGGCCTGGCACGCGGCGCGCGGCCTCGACACGACGGCCCTGCTGCGCGAGACGCTCGCGCGCGTGCCCTTCACCGGCCCGCTGCGGATCCAGTCCTTCGAGAGCGCACCGCTCCGCGCGCTCGCGGCGCAGCCGATCCCGGGCGCGACGCTGGTGCGCCTGATCGCCCCCGAGGACCTGCCGGAGCTGGTCACGGACGCCGGGGTCGCTTCCGTCGCGGCCTTCGCCGACGGGCTCGGGCCTCCGCTCGCCCTCCTGGAGGAGGCGCGGCGTTCCGGCGACGATCTCGTGGCGCGGGCGCACCGCGCCGGGCTCTTCGTGGACGCCTGGACGCTGCGCGCGGACGCGCCGGAGCTCTGGCCCGACCTCGACACGGCGCTGTCATCCGCGGTCTTCACGCTCGGCGTCGACGGCGTGTTCACCGACCATCCGGACCGGGTCCTCGCCGCCCTCGACCGTTCCCCTGGAAGGAGTGTTCCATGCTCGACCGTGTCCGATCCCTGACCGCGCTCGCGGCCCTCGCGCTCGCCGGCTGCAGCAGCGTCGGTGCCCCCGGGGGCGCGACGCCGGGGGCCGTCCCGCAGGACGAGACGGATCCCGCCTTCTGGGAGGCCCGGGCGCAGGCCGCGCTGGCGCGGCAGCGCGCCGCGGCGCCGGGCACGCGCGCGAAGAACGTCATCCTGTTCGTGGGCGACGGCATGGGCGTGAGCACGGTCACCGCCGCGCGGATCCTCGCGGGCCAGCTCGCGGGCGCCCCGGGCGAGGAGCACGAGCTGTCCTTCGAGCGCTTCCCCTCCCTCGCCCTCTCGAAGACCTACAACACGAACCAGCAGACGCCGGATTCGGCGGGGACCATGACGGCGATGATCACGGGGGTGAAGACGCTCGCGGGGGTGCTCTCCGTGGACGGCTCCGTGCGCCTCGGGGACTGCGCCTCCGCCAGCGGCGCCGCGGTTCCGACCCTCGTCGAGCAGGCGGAGGACGCGGGCCTCGCGACGGGGATCGTCTCCACGGCGCGGATCACGCACGCCACGCCGGCTGCCGCCTACGCGCACACGCCGCACCGGGACTGGGAGGCGGATTCCACCATGCCGGCGGAGGCCCGGGCGCAGGGTTGCCGCGACCTCGCGGCCCAGCTCGTGGAGTTCGACCACGGTGACGGCCCGGAGGTGGTGCTCGGGGGCGGACGGGCCATGTTCCTGCCGCAGGAGGTGGCCGATCCGGAGCACGGCTTCCTCGACGGCCGGCGCCGGGACGGTCGCGACCTCGTGGCGGAGTGGCAGGCGCGGCATCCGGGCGGCGCCTGGGTCTGGAACGCCGAGCAGTTCGCGGCGATCCC
>JAZBPF010000538.1:0-6725 GCA_036351515.1 Pseudomonadales bacterium
GCTCCAGGACGACCGCATCCGCGCGCAACCGGCCGCGCGCGTCGAAGCTCTCCAGTACCTCCAGGCCGAGGGGGTCGTCCGGCAGCAGCGGCCCGCCCTCGGCGGATGCTTCCTCGTCCGTGGTGGCGAGGTAGGGGCGGAGGTCCGTCTCCCCGGCCTCGAGCTCGAAGTCGACACGCGGGCGGGCCCCGCCCGTACGCACGCCCGCACGACCCTGGAGACGCAGGGTGTCCACGCGCAGGGTCAGCGGTGAGACCTCGAGCGCGTCGGGCGTGCCCGTGACCGTGAGTTCGCCGCCGACGCGGGCGAGGGCGCCCGGATCCGCGAAGGCGAGGGCGACGCCGAGGGCTTCCAGGAGCGGCCGCGGATCTCCGTCGGGAACCGCGAGATGCAGGTCCAGGGCCGGGGCGTCCGAGGCGAGCGCGTCCACCCGGCCTTCCAGCGTCGCTGCGAGGGCACCGCTGCGGAGCGTCAGCCCGGGGATCCGCAGGGCGTCCCCGTCCGGCGGCAGTTCCAGCGCGCCCTCGGCCTCGAGGACCACCGGCGTCGTCGCCTCGGGCAGGACGAGTTCCGTGCGCAGGGCCAGGAGATCGTAGCGCCCGCGGGCCGGCACGGCCCGGAGCGTCGCGGTGAGGGTTCCGCCGGGGCCGTCCTCGACGGCGAAGCGGCCGGTGACGCGGGCTTCCGCCGGTCCGCTGCCACCGACGTCCGTGACCACGGCGTCGACCGCCTCGAGCCGGGCCCGGGTCCCGTCCCGCGCGTCCGCGTAGCGCAGGCTCAGATCCGTCACGGCGAGCTCCGCGAGGGCGAAGGCGGCGTCGGACGCGGGCGCCGCGTCCGGTGCCTCGGCCGGGGGCGCGGTCGCGTCCTCCGGCGCTGACCAGTTGTCGCGACCGACCTCGTCCACCCTCAGGTCCAGGGCGACGCCGTCCAGGAGCACGGACTCGACCTCGAGCCGCGGCGAGGTGCTCAGCAGGGGCAGGAGCGCCGCCCGGAGCTCGGCCCGCCGGACCTCGAGGAGCGGATCCGCGTCGGCATCGGTCCAGTCCGCGGCCACGTCCTCGACCTCCAGGGCGATCGCCGGCCACACGCGGAAGCGCAGGGGCCCGTCCAGCTTCAGGTCGAGGCCCACCCGCGCGCGGACCTGCTCGCGGATCGTCCCGCGCCAGCGCTCGGCGTCGAGGGTCAGGACGAAGGCGGCGACGGCGCCGAGGAGCAGGGCGAGGCCGAGCAGGACGACGACGAGGAAGCGGAGGATGGCAGGCATCGTGGTGCCTCCGGAGCCGCGGAGGCGGCGAGTGTAGCAGCGGGACGGACGCGGCCGCGGGGCGGTAGCATCGTCGGCCCGGAACGGAGAGACGCATCGGAGGAGCGATGAGCGACGGCGTGGACAGCTGGACACCCACCGCGGCACCGGCGGTGCCGACGGCGGCGGAGCTGGGGGCCGCCGCGGAGCACTGGCGCCGCGCTGGCGAGGACGCCGGAGCGGCTCTGCCGGAGGCCCTCGCCGCCGCGCTGCAGCGTGCCCTGCGCCTGCCCGGGGGGAGCCTCGACCCCGTTCTGGGCCAGCTCGCCGATGCCGATCTCGACGCGCTCGCGCGCCTCTACACGCTGGCCGAGGCGCGCGATCCTGCCTGGGAAGCCGGCGCCCGGTCCCCGGTCATCGCGCTCTTCGGCGAGCTCAAGGCGCGGGGCGCGGCCACGGCCGAACTCGCCGCCTGGATCCGCGCGCACACGGAGAACCGCTTCCTGCCCCATGGCAGCCTCCAGGACCGGCTCCGCGCGCGGCCGCGTTGACGGCTGCCCTGCTGGCAGCCTGCCAGCATTGTGCGTCCCGGCCCGGAAGCTAGACTCGGGCGGTTCCAGGAGCGCCTTCGGGCGCCGCGACGGCAGGGGGGGCATGCCGTGACGCGGGAACGCTTCGCTTCTACTTCTTCTTCCCACGCTTCCGCTTTCCCAGGAGACGGGGCCGCAACACGGTCCGACACCGGCGCCGTGCTGCTCGTGGGGCCCGTCGCCCCGCCTCGCGAGGGCCGGCGGGCCTGGTTGCACGCGGGCAGTGGCCTCGAGGGGCTCGGCCTGCTCACGCACGGGGGTCTCGGCGAGGCCTTCGGCGTCGTGCTCGCCCACGCCCGCCTGCCCGACATGGGGGGCATCGGCTTCCTCGAGCGCGTCGGGACCCTCTGCCCGCACACCGCGCGGGTCCTGCTGCTGGACGAGGGCGACCCCGTCCCGGACGCGGAACAGCTCGCCCGGCTCGGGCTCGACGACGCCTGGCCCACCGCGGACGGCAGCGCCCTGGAGGACCGTCTCGCGCGAGAACGAGGCGCGCTCGACCGGACCCGCGCCCTGCGCCGCCGCCTCGGCGAGGCGCTGGAACGGGTCGAGGCTCTGGAGGGGCGCTGCAGCGCGCTGGTCCGGGAGCGCGGACGGCTGGCGAGTGCCTT
The DNA here is from genome assembly GCA_036351515.1 of Pseudomonadales bacterium. Classification (GTDB taxonomy): domain Bacteria; phylum Pseudomonadota; class Gammaproteobacteria; order Pseudomonadales; family Azotimanducaceae; genus JAZBPF01. The sequence continues at coordinate 2,448 of JAZBPF010000538.1, forward strand.
CGGCCGGTGGCTCGAACGCCACGACGCGCCGGCGGGCGTCGCCATGGAGCGCTGGTGGCGTGCCTACCGGGAGTGCCTCGACCTGTCCGCGGGGCGCTGCCCCGTGCATGCCCGGGCGGTTCCCCTCGCCGCGCTGCTGCCCGCGGGAGCGGAGGGCGGCATGGTCACCGGCGCGGCGCGCGTCCGGGCCGACCCGGTGCTCGCGCGCCGCGCCTTCCTCCTCCTGGGTCGCGGCGCCGCGGAATGGGTTCCCGGTGCGCGACTCGCCTTCGAGCCCCGCCGGGACGGGGCCGTGCTGCGGATTCCCGCGGCCGCGGCGGGTGAGGATGCCTCGGAACGGCTCCTCGATCCCTTCGCGCGGCTTCCGGGCGAGCCGCTGGCCGAGCGCTCCATGGATCTCGTGCTCGCCCGCGCCCTCCTCGAGGCCCAGGCCGGCGCGCTCCGGTTGCGCCCGTCCGGCGCCGCGCTCGTGCTCGAGGCCTCTCTGCCGCCGCTGGAGCCCGTCGCCGGGCCACCTCTATAATCGCGCCCCCTTTCCGCCCCCTGCAGGAGGCCGCCATGGGCGCGCGCGCCGCGGAAGTCTCGCGCGACACCCTCGAGACGCGGATCCACGTCGCCCTGGATCTCGACGGCACCGGCCGCGCCGAGCTCGCGACCGGCATCCCCTTCCTCGACCACATGCTCGACCAGATCGCTCGCCACGGCCTCGTGGACCTCAGGGTCCGGGCGGACGGCGATCTCGAGATCGACGCGCACCACACGGTGGAGGACATCGGCATCACCCTCGGCCAGGCCTTCGCGCGGGCCGTGGGCGACAAGCGCGGCGTGCGCCGCTACGGCCACGCCTACGTCCCCCTCGACGAGGCGCTCTCCCGGGTGGTCGTGGATCTCTCGGGCCGCCCCGGCCTCGAATTCCACGTGGCCTTCACGCGCCCGCGCGTCGGCGACTTCGACGTCGACCTGTTCCACGAGTTCTTCCAGGGCTTCGTGAACCACGCCTTCGTCACCGTGCACGTCGACAACCTCCGCGGCGACAACGCGCATCACCAGGCGGAGACCGTGTTCAAGGCCTTCGGCCGGGCCCTGCGCATGGCCGTGGAGCCGGATCCGCGCACCGGTGGCGCCATGCCGTCCACCAAGGGCACCCTGTGAGCGCTCCGCTGCTGATCCCGGCCATCGACCTCAAGGAGGGCCGCTGCGTCCGCCTGCGCCAGGGGCGCATGGAGGACGCGACCGTGTTCTCCGACGATCCCGTCGCCGTGGCGCGCGAGTGGGAGCGCCGCGGCGCCGCGCGCCTGCATCTCGTCGACCTCGACGGCGCCTTCGCGGGCCGACCGGTGAACCGCGACCTCGTCGAGCGCATCTGCGCGGCGCTGTCGATCCCGGTGCAGATCGGTGGCGGGATCCGCGAGGCCTCGATCCTCCGGGACTACCTCGACGCGGGCGTGCGCTGGGGCATCGTCGGGACCCGCGCCGTGCGCGAGCCGGAGTGGGCCGCGGCCCTCTGCGCGGAGTTTCCGGACCGGGTGATCGTCGGCATCGACGCCCGCGAGGGGAAGGTGGCGGCGGCCGGCTGGGCCGAGGCGACGGAGGTGCGGGCCGTGGACCTCGCCCGGCGCTTCGAGGACGCGGGCGCCGTCGCCGTCGTGTACACGGACATCGACCGGGACGGCATGGGCACGGGCGTGAACCTCGCGGAGACCGTGGCCCTCGCCGAGGCCGTGGCCCTGCCCGTGATCGCCTCCGGCGGCATCCACGACCTCGACGATCTCGCACGGCTGAAGGAGGCCGCGGCGACGGCCCGCGGTCGGCTCCTCGGCGCCATCAGCGGCCGCGCCCTCTACGAGGGCACGCTCGACTTCGAGGCCGGCGTCCGCCTCCTCGCCGCCTGACGCGCCCGCGAGGGCGCGGCTTCACTCCCCGAGGGACGCCTCCGTCGGGCCGCCGCGCACCGCGCGCCGTGCCTGCTGCCCCGCCGCGCCGGCGCCGGTCGCCTCCCGGCCCTGCGCCCAGCGCGGCGCCGCCGGCGCCACCAGCTCCGAGACGGGTACGAGGCGCACGCGCTTCCGGAGCGCCGGCAGGCGCGCCTCGAGCACGTCCAGCGTGGCCGGATGCGGATGGCCGATGGCCACCGCGTGGCCCCGCTCCTCGGCCAGGCGCACGGCGCGCTCGAGGGCGGCGGCGATGAGGCGGCGGTCGATCACCACGTCGAGGAACACGTCCCGGGCCACGGTCGGGATCGCGTGGGCCCGTGCCCGGCGCGCGGCCACGGAGTCGGGGGTCGTGCGACTGTCCAGGAAGTAGACGCCGCGAGGCGCGATCGCCTCCATCACCGCGTCCATGGGGTCCGGCAGGCTCGTGAGCAGGCTTCCCATGTGGTTCGAGAGGCCCACGTGGTGCGGCAGCGCGTCGAGGTTGGCGAGGACCGTGCGCCGCAGCGTGCCGCCGTCCATGTCCGGGGACAGGGATCGGGGTCCCGGGTCCATGGGCAGGGTCGGCGTCATGGGCTGATGAAGGATGATCTCGTGCCCGGCGGCGTGGCCGCGCTCGGCGACCTCGGCGCCGAGGGGCGTCTCCGGGAGCACGGCGATGGTCACGGGGCCGGGCAGGGCCACCACGCGCGCGGCCGAGTGCTCGCTCCAGCCGAGGTCGTCGAGCACGAGGGCCAGGCGCGGCCGCGGCGCGGGGGGCGCGGGCGGCAGCATGCCGTCGTCGGCGGCGGTGCGCGGAGGGGAGGGGGACAGGACCGCGGCCAGGAGCAGCGGCAGGAGAAGGCGGCACGGCGGACGGGGCGTCCGCGGGCCGGTGCTCATGGACCGTCGTCGCGCATGCCGAGCAGGTGCAGCCCCTTGAGCAGGTTCAGTGCTTCCGCGAGCTGGTAGTCGTCACTGGCCAGGGCCGACGCCGGCGCCTGACCCGCCCCCGTGGACCGGGCGTCGAGATGCCCCGGCAGGTCCGCCTCGCGCGTCGTCTCGCGCGCGTCCTCGGTGCGGATGCTGCCCCGGTCCACGGTGATGTCCGGGATGATGCCCTGGGCCTGGATCGACCGGCCGTTGGGCGTGAAGTAGAGCGCGGTGGTGAGCTTGATGGCGCGGTCGTCGGCCAGCGGGAGCACGGTCTGCACGGAGCCCTTGCCGAAGGTCGGTGTGCCCATGATCACGGCCCGCCGCTGGTCCTGGAGGGCGCCGGCGACGATCTCCGAGGCGCTGGCGGACCCCTCGTTCACGAGCACGACGAGGGGCGCGCCGCCGGTGCGGTCCCGCGCCGTGGCGTTGTAGACGAGCTCGGCGCCGTCGAGGCGACCTTCCGTGTAGACGATGCGGCCGCTCTCGAGGAAGGCGTCGGCCACGGTCACGGAGCTCTGGAGCACGCCACCCGGGTTGTTGCGCAGGTCGAGGACGAGGCCGTCGAGGCGTCCCCCGGCTTCCTCCTCGAGGGCGTCGAGGGCGTCGAGGACGTCCTTGCCGGTGCGGTCCTGGAACTGGGCGATGCGCAGGTAGGCGAAGCCGGGCTCGAGCATGCGCGAGGTGACGCTCGCCACCTCGATGACGTCGCGGACGATCTCGAAGTCGAGGGACTCGTCCTCGCCGGGGCGCATGACCGTGAGCCTGACGGTCGTGCCCGGTTCGCCGCGCATGGACTCCACGGCGTCCATGAGCCCCATCTCCTTCACCGACACGTCGTCGAGCCGGATGATCACGTCGCCCGCGCGGATGCCGGCGCGCTGGGCCGGCGTGCCGTCGATCGGGGCGATGACCTTCACCAGCCCGTCGTCGAAGCCGACCTCGATGCCGACGCCGCCGAAGGCGCCGCTCGTGGCCTCCTGCAGATCCGCGAAGTCCTGGCGCGTGAGGTAGGCGGAATGCGGATCGAGGCTCTCGAGCATGCCGCGGATCGCGTTCTCGAGGAGCGTGCGGTCGTCGATCTCCTCGACGTAGGCGGAGCGGATCCGGTCGAACACCTCGACGAAGGTGCGGAGGTCGTCCAGGGGCAGGATCGCGTCCGGTGCGGCGGCGTCTTCCTCCGCGATCCCGGCGTCCGTCGCTTCCTCGAGCTCCGTCGGTGGCTCCGCCGCGATCGCGCAGGCGGCCGCCGTCGCCAGGCAGGCGAAGGCCGGAACCCGGAGCACGGCGCGGAGCGCGGAGAGGAAGGCGTACATGAGCCGGATCATCGCACCCGCGGAGAAGGGCGCCAAGCCTGGGGCGCCGAAGGGGCTTCGCCGAGGTCCGGAGGCCGGAACGGCGTGGGTGTCCAGAGAGCCGCCGGCCGGTCATCCAC
>JAZBPF010000539.1:0-2678 GCA_036351515.1 Pseudomonadales bacterium
CGTCCATGGCCCGCATGTACACGACGGACGAGGAGGCGCGGGCGGCGCTCGGCCAGATCCCTCATCTGCTCCTCGGCGGCGAGGCGCTGCCGGTCGCACTTGCCGGCGAGCTGCTCGAGGATCGCCCGGGCACGCTCACGAACATGTACGGGCCCACCGAGACCACGATCTGGTCGCTCTCGCAGCTGGTGGAGGACACGGTCACGGGCATCCCGATCGGCCGGCCAATCGCCAACACCCGGGTCTACGTGCTCGACGCCATGCGTCGCCCCGTGCCCGTGGGCGTGCCCGGCGAGCTGTGGATCGGCGGCGAGGGCGTCGCACGGGGCTACCTGAACCGGCCCGAGCTCACGGCCGAGCGCTTCGTCGACGATCCCTTCTGCGACGAGGCCGGCGCGCGCATGTACGCCACCGGCGACCTGGCCCGTTACCGCCCCGACGGCATCCTCGACTTCCTCGGGCGCAGCGATTTCCAGGTGAAGGTCCGGGGCTACCGGATCGAGCTCGGCGAGATCGAGGCGGTGCTGGAGGCGGCGCCGGAGGTCGAGGAGGCGGCGGTCATCGTCCGCGGCGAGACGGCGGACGACCAGCGCCTGGTGGCGTTTCTCGTGGGCGCTCCAGGCGCGGTGCCGGCCGCGGAGGGACTGCGCGAGGCCTGCCGCCGGAAGCTGCCGGAATACATGGTCCCGAACGAGTTCGTGGTCGTGGACGCCATGCCGCGGACCGCCAACGCGAAGCTCGACCGCAAGGCCCTGCAGCACCTGAAGCCCGCGGCCGCCCGCCAGCCCGCGGAGGCGCCCGTGGCCCCGGCGAGCGAGCTCGAGCAGACCATCGCCGAGCTGTGGAAGGCGGTGCTCAAGCTCGAGCAGGTCGGGACCAACGAGAACTTCTTCGACCTCGGGGGCCACTCGCTGCTCGTCGTGCAGCTGCACGGCAGGCTCAAGCAGGCCGTCGACCGGCCCGTGTCCCTCACGGACCTCTACCAGTATCCGACCATCGGTTCGCTCGCCCAGTACCTGACCGCGGGCGGTGACAAGGAGTCCCTCAAGCGCGGGGCCAGCCGCGGCGCACGTCGCCGGGCCTGGCGGGCGCGAACGGGCTGATGCCGACAGGACGACCGCCTCGGACGAGGCCGGGAAGGTAACGGATGAATGACGCCCCAGACAGCGACATCGCGATCGTCGGCATGGCCCTGCGGGTCCCCGGGGCGCTCACCCCCGAGGCCTTCTGGGCCAATCTGCAGGGGGGTGTGGACGCCCTGCGCACCTACGGCGAGGACGAGCTCCTCGCGCGCGGCGTCTCGAAGAGCGCGCTCGCCGATCCGAACTACGTCCGGGGCGGTATGCCGCTGGAGGGCTTCGACGAGTTCGATCCCGAGTTCTTCGGCTTCAGCGCCAAGGAAGCGGCGATCCTCGATCCCCAGCACCGGCAGTTCTACGAGGTCGCCTGGGAGGCGCTGGAGCGCGCTGGCCACCCGCCCTCCCGCTTCGATGGTGCGGTGGGCGTGTTCGCCGGATCGGGCATGGCCGCCTACCTCGCGCAGAACATCCTCACGAATCCCGATCTCCTGAAATCCGTCGGCCTGTTCCTGCTCCGGCACACCGGCAACGACAAGGACTTCCTCGCGACGCGGGTCTCCTACGCCTTCGACCTGAAGGGGCCGAGCGTCAACGTGCAGACGGCCTGCTCGACCTCTCTGGTGGCCACCCATCTCGCCGTGCAGAGCCTGCTCTCGGGCGAGACCGACCTGGCCCTCGCCGGCGGCGTGACCGTCGAGTTGCCCCACGGCGTGGGCTACCACTACCAGGAGGGCGAGATCCTTTCGCCGGACGGCCACTGCCGGTCCTTCGATCATCGTTCGAAGGGCACGGTCTTCGGGAGCGGTGCGGGGGTCGTGGTGCTGCGACGCCTGTCCGACGCGCTCGCGGACGGGGACCACATCCACGCCGTCATCAAGGGTTCCGCGGTCAACAACGACGGCTCGAGCAAGGTCGGCTACCTCGCGCCCAGCGTCGAGGGCCAGGCCGCGGCCATCGCCGAGGCGCTGGCGGTCGCGGATCTCGACGCGGACGCGATCGAGTACGTGGAGTGCCACGGCACCGGTACGCCGGTGGGAGATCCCATCGAGATCACGGCCCTCACGCAGGCGTTCCGCGAATCCACCGACCGGGCCGGCTTCTGCCGCGTGGGCTCCGTGAAGTCGAACATCGGCCATCTCGACACCGCGGCCGGCGTGGCGAGCCTGATCAAGGCGAGCCTCGCGCTGGAACACGGGCTCATCCCCGCTTCGCTGAACTTCGAGGCGCCGAATCCCGAGATCCCCTTCGAGGGCAGCCCCTTCCGCGTCGCCGACACGAACGTTCCGTGGGCGCGGGGCATGGGCCCTCGGCGCGCGGGGGTGAACTCCCTAGGCGTCGGCGGGACCAATGCCTTCGTCGTGCTCGAGGAACCCCCCGCCCGTCCGGCGACGGAACAGGACGACGCCCCCCAGCTTCTCGTGCTCTCGGCCCGGAGCCGGAAGGCGCTCGACGAGAACGGTCGGCGGCTGGCCGAGTGGCTCCGCGCGCATCCCGAACAGCCGCTCGCGGACGTGGCCTGGACGCTCCTCGAGGGCCGCGAGGCCTTCGAGCATCGTCGCGTGTTCGCCGCCGGCTCACACGAGGACGCAGCCGCCGTGC
>JAZBPF010000540.1:0-2458 GCA_036351515.1 Pseudomonadales bacterium
CCGGAGCCAATGACCATGTCGAGCGCACTGGGGGACGAACTGGAACTCAAGGCGAGACCTCCGGGCTTGGGCGGGACGGGCGGATTGCTGGATTGTGATCCTAGGCGGGGAGGCCGAAGCCCGATTCGCGGCGAGCCGACGCCGGATCTGCTCCAATGGCAACCAGAGAACCCGCTGGCTCCCGCACAACACCCGGGACCGGAGCGCCCCGCACGGGGATCCCCGCGTCGCACGCGGTGCGCACCGCGCTCCGCGAGGCGGGAGCAGCGCCCCGCGTCGTGGGGCGCTGCTCCCGCCTTGTGGGGCGCGCGGCCCGCAGCAGATGCCGCGCGCCCAAAGAGCCGAGCGGCGGCCCCCATCCCGCCCGCCACGCGGCGCGCCACGCGGGGCGGGCTGGTCCAAGCGATCGCCGGCTCCAAACCGGCGGTCCGCGGGGCGAAACGCCGAGCCAGACCGGCCTGCGGGGCCCCAGAGGCGGTTTCTGCGGTTTTGGGCTCTGCGGCGAGCCGAATCCATGGCGAACTGGGGCAAGGGGATTTTCTCTTGACAGACCGCACGTCTTCGGTCACACTGGTATGGTGGCGGGTGTGTTTCCGGTGTCCCCGCCCGATCGCGCATCGCACATACAGGAGAACCGCGATGCAGAAGAAGAACCGGATCGTGGGGATCGGGATTGCTCTGGGTTCGGCATTCGGCTTGCTAGGGGGGGTCTGACGCCTTCGGCACATGCCCAATCGTCACGCAGTTCGGACGAGGCTGCGCGGCTTCGGACGGCGTATCCGGGGATCGGCGTCCATTTTCCAATTCGTGACGCGGAAGGTGAACTCGCCAGTTGGGCTGGAGCAGAACAAGTCTTCGGGCGGCCGATGCCTGTTGATGGCCAAGCTTCCGAGACACCCGAAGCCGCGATCTTGGACTGGTTGAATGCACACAGCGACGTGTTCCTCGGGACAGGCGAGACTTCACGGCCTGAGTTCGTCGTGGTTGACAGCTCGCCTATACCCGGCGATCGCGTCGTGGTGCGTTTTGAACAGCAGATTGAAGACCCTCGCCGCCCGGAATCATCGCTGACCGTCTACGGCACGCACGGTCGCGGCATCGCGTACGAATCCGTGGGCGGGTGGGTGGTCAGCTACATGAGCTGCGTAGCTCTGGATGTTCCGGGAGAAGGCCTGGCGAGCCCATCGATCCCCGATGCCGTTGCAGCGGCGATTGCCGCGACCCACTCTAAGGCCAGTCGAGAGCACGAGATGCGGTGGCAGGAGCCCATGTTGGTTGCCATGGGTGCCGGCAAAGGTCAGACGAACCCTCGCGCCGCTCGGCCTGTCTGGCGCATCCGTGGTTCCGCTACAGACGACGCATTCATTTCCTACGACGTATTCGTTGATGCAACGGATGGTCGGCTGATCAGTGAATTGGATGCGTCACCGGCGCGATTCGCACCAGCCGGCGGCCAAGATGCCATGTTCTCCACCGATGACGCCAAGCGGCTTTCGCTCGTTCCGCATCAGGCTCCTCCTGGTGCGGACACCCCAACACTCGTGTCCGGCACCGTGACCGGTAAGCACCTGCTCGGTGAAGAGCCCTATCAGGGTGGGGCGTCGCCGTATCCATATAGCTGCACAACGCCGTCCATCACATCGGCAGCGCAACCTGTCCCTCACTTCTTGGTCGAGGTACTTTCGGCCCCGGGCGGCACCGTTCTCGCGAGTACTCGAACCGATGAAAATGGCGACTACGAAATCAAGCAGAACATCACAGTTACTTCGAGCACACGTGTTCGATTTACACCAGAGCACTCGTACTTCACGATGTCGATGATTACTGAAGTCGACATCGTCGATCCGAATCCCGTGTTTTGCCATCTTTGGGGTTCAGCGGAGGCTACGTGGGAGGCCATTCCCGGAGTCGAGAAGGTACTCTCTTTTGCTGGCGAAGAGATTAACTATGTCTACGAGAATAATCGAGGGTTCGGGCCGGATGTCGAGTCGGAGATTCACGATATCACCGCATGGCAGGTGATCACTGAGACGCGCGAGACGATCCGCAGCAGACTGTCGCCCAATGCCACGTACTCGGCCTTGGATGACCAAGAGCTCCAAGTCTTCTCAACAGATGTGGAGGGCTATGACGATGCCTGTTTGATCGGCGCGTGGTACTTCATGCCGTCCGATGCGTTGGGTGGAGACCCATTCTTTGGTGAACACGCCTTGCTGTTTCAGCGAGACATCGGCTCGTCAATCACATTCAAATTCAACCTTGGCTATTCGACCATGGTCAGTCATGAATACGCCCACTACCTGCTGAATGCTGGTGCAGGGATAACTGTAACAGGGAACAAAGGCATTCACGAGGGATTTGCCGACACAATTGCTACACGTCACTACGACACCGACATCATCGCTTATGCAACACTCGGATGCCTGAACAGTTCGACCCCGAAACACATCAGAGACTA
>JAZBPF010000541.1:0-2185 GCA_036351515.1 Pseudomonadales bacterium
GCGAGCTCGATCGCGCTCCCGGTCTCCAGGCGGTAGGGGCGCTGCCCCGAGAGGAGCTCGTAGAGCACCACGCCGAGGGAATAGACGTCGGTGGCCGTGGACACGGCCTCGCCCGCGACCTGCTCCGGGGAAGCGTAGGCGGGGGTGAGCGGCGGACCCTCGGTGCGCGTGAGACCCGTGCCCTCGTCCTCCAGGAGCTTGGCGATCCCGAAGTCCAGCAGCTTGACCACCGGACGGCCCCGTTCGTCCTCGGCCACGAGGATGTTGTCGGGCTTCAGGTCGCGGTGGACGACGAGCCGCGAATGCGCGTAGCGCACCGCGTCGCACACCGTGAGGAACAGACGGAGCCGCGCCTCCACGGACAGCCCGCGGTCGTCGCACCAGCGGTCGAGCGGTTGCCCGTCGACGTACTCCATGGCGAACCAGGGCTGGCCGGCGTCCGTGATGCCGCCGTCGAGGAGCCGCGCGATGTGCGGATGCTCGAGCCGCGCGAGGATCCGGCGCTCCTCCGTGAAGCGTTCCAGGAGCCGGGCGGGCGCGAGGCCCGGGCGCAGGAGCTTGAGCGCCACGCGCTGCTCGAACTGTCCGTCGTCCCGGGCACCGAGGTACACGGCGCCCATGCCGCCCTCGCCGATGCGCTCGAGCACCCGGTAGGGCCCGACGCGCGTGCCCTCGGCCGAGAAGAGGCGGTCGAGCCGCCGGCCCACGCCGTCGCCGTCGAGCAGGGAATGGTCGCGGCCGTCGGCGTCGAGCAACGCCAGCGCCTCGTCCCGGACCGGGCCCTCCGCTTCGGCCTCGAGGAAGGCGCGTCGCTCCTCCTCCGGCCGCGCCAGGGCGGCCTCGAAGAGGGCCCGCACCTGCCGCCAGTCGTTCGCGTCCATGCGTTCCTTCCGTTCCGGTTCCCCGGTGCCGGCGTTCCGCTTCAGGACGCGGCGCGCGCCGCCTCGTCCTCGAAGCCCACGAAGCGCGCCACGTCGGAGACCGCCCGGCGCTTCGAGACCACCGCGTTGGCGGGGAAGGACTCGTCGGGCCAGCCCAGGGCGACGCAGATCATGATCACCTGATCGTCCGGAATGCCGGCGTGCTCGCGCACCACCGGCGACTGCATGATGCCCTGGCTGTTCACCACGCAGCCGAGCCCGCGGGACCAGGCGGCGTTCACCAGGGCGTTCACGAGCCCGCCGCAGTCGAACTGGGCGATGTCGCCGTCCGCCAGGGCCCGGTCGAAGGTCACGACGACGGACACGGGGGCGTCGAACTGGCGGAAGCCGCGCAGGACCCAGTCCTGGCGCTTTTCCTTGTCCTCCCGGGCGATGCCCATGGCCTCGAAGAGCTGCACGGCGATCTCGATCTGCCGCCGCCGGTGCTCCCCGTCGTAGGGCCCGTGGGACCGGAACTCGCGGGAGTCCGGCACGCCGGCGAGGTTGCGCTCCGTGTTGCCCGCGCGGATGCGGTCGAGGGGCTCGCCGGTGACGACGTGCAGGTGCCAGGGCTGCGAATTCATGGACGACGGCGCCCGGATCGCCAGGGCGACCACCTCCTCGATGAGCGACCGTGGGACCGGCTCGTCCCGGAAGCCGCGAATGCTCCGCCGTCCCAGGACGACCTCGTCGTATTCCATCCCTACCTCCCTTGCCGTCCGCCGTCCGAGTGTCCGCCCCGCGCGCCGCTGCACGCCACGCGGAGGCCGCACGATAGCGCGGATCGCGACCCGGACGGGACGGATTCGGCCCGCCTCCGCCTTCAGGACGCGGCGACGAGGTTCCGGGCCGGGCGCGACGAGGTCGCGGCCGGCCGGGGCATGCGCTGCGCGTTGAGGGCCACGGTGATCGACGAGAGCGCCATGGCGACGGCTGCGACGGCCGGGTGCACGAAGCCGGCGAGCGCTGCGGGAACGGCACAGCCGTTGTAGAGGAGCGCCCAGGCGACGTTCTGTCGAAGGATCGCGCGGGCCCCGCGGGTGAGGGCGAGCACCTCCGGGACGCGCTCGATGCCGCCCTGCAGCAGCGCGATGGCGGAGGCCGAGCGCGTCCCGTCGAGGGCCTCGTCGACGGCGATGCCGAGGTCTGCGGCGGCGATCGCCGGACCGTCGTTCAGACCGTCGCCGACGAACGCCGTGCTCGCCCCGGCCGCCCGGGCCGCCTCCACGGCCTGGACCTTGTCCTCGGGCGTGCAGCGCGCCCGC
>JAZBPF010000542.1:0-2395 GCA_036351515.1 Pseudomonadales bacterium
ACCGTGGTGCCGAAGAAGTCGTTGAGGTTCACGAGCGCGAGCTGGCCGAAGGCGGCGAAGACGAAGTTCGGCACGGAGATGCCGAGGATCACGAGGAACATGATCAGGGCGTCGGGCCACTCGTTGCGCGTGAGCGCCGTGAGCGCGCCGAAGAGGATGCCGCCGGCGGCCGCGAAGAGGATCGCCAGCACGCCGAGCTGCGCCGAGACCGGGAAGGCGTCGGCGATGATGTCGTTCACGCGGCGGTTCTGCTGGGTGAAGGACAGGCCGAAATCCAGCGTGGCGATGTTCTTGAGATAGATGACGTACTGGTCCGGGAACACCGGGCGGTCGAGGCCGTACTTGGCCTCGAGGTTCGCGCGGATCGCCTCCGTGGTGGCCTTGTCGTTCTGCAGCGGATCGCCGGGGACGGCGTGCATGGCGGCGAAGGTGGCCGTGGCGATGAACCAGACCGTGATCACGCCCTGCACGAGGCGTCTGGTGGCGTAGGCCCACATGTCAGTCGAGGTCCGCCTGCGCGGTGCTCGCCACGTCGGCCCCGGCGGGCGGGGCGATGCGGGCCCGGGCGACGTCCACGTCGGCGCCCACCTGGCGGCGCACGAAGTCGCGCAGGTCCGGGTCCACCACGTACACGCGGGCGCGCTCGTAGGTGGGCAGGAAGGCGTGGGTCTCGAGGAGCCGGCGCTGGATGCAGTCGAAGGCGGCCAGGCGCTCCTGCGGGTCCACGGAGTTCTGGGCGCGGCGGACGCAGGCGTCCACCTGCTCGTCCGCGTAGCGGCCGCGGTTGTTCAGGTTCCAGCTCGCGTAGAGGTCGCCGAAAGTGAGGGGGTCGTTGTAGTCCGGGCCCCAGCCGGCGGTGACGAGGTCGAAGTCGCCGGCGGTCATCTTCGCCAGACGCTGCTTGAAGATCTGCTTGTCGATGCGGATCTCGAGGCCGAGGTTCTCGCCCCAGAGGGTCTGGAAGTACTCGGCCTGGCGCGTGGCCGTGGGCGTGTCGTCGGTGAGGAGCACCAGCGGCGGGATGGTGCCGCCGAGCTCCTGCCGGGCGATCTCCACGTGGCGGCGGGCCTCGGCGAAGTCGGTCACGGGCTCCGGGGGCGGGATCTCCCGGCGCAGGAGATCGTCGGGGCCGCGCAGCCAGATCGGGAAGATGGTGCTGCCCGGGCGGTAGCCGGGGATGGCGATGACGCGGTTGATGAGCTCGTAGGGGTCGAAGGCCAGCGCCAGGGCGTGGCGCAGGTGCCAGTTCGTGGTGGGGCGGCCCTCGCGGAAGTTGTAGTCGAGGTACCACACGGAGCCGTCGTCGTGGCGGAGGATGCGCCGGCGCTCCTCGAGGGCCTCGAGCATGGTCTCGGAGTCGAGGTCGGCCATGGCGATGCGGTCGTCCTTGAAGAGGTTCAGCACCGCGCGGCCGTCGGAGGTGATGTAGTCGTAGTGCACGGCGTCGAGCCAGATGTTCTGCGCGTCCCAGTAGTGGGGGTTCTTCTTCATGCGCAGGCGGGCGCCGTGGGCCCACTCGGTGATCCGGAAGGGGCCGTTGTAGAGGAGCTCGTCGGCGTCGGCGCCGAAGCGGCCGTTCGTGGAGGCGTAGAAGTCCTCGCGGACCGGGTTGAAGGTGACGAAGGCCACGAGCTTGTCGAAGTAGGCGATCGGGCGCTCGAAGGTGACCTCGAGGCGGTGGTCGCCCACGGCGCGGACGCCGAGGTCCGCCGGCGGGCGCTTGCCCTCGACGATGGCCTCGGCGTGCTCGATGCCGTAGGTGATGAAGGCGTACTCGGAGGCGTTCGCCGGGTCCACCACGCGGCGCCAGGCGAAGACGAAGTCCTGGGCGGTGACGGGCTCGCCGTCGGACCAGCGGGCGTCGTCGCGCAGCCAGAAGGTGGCCCCGTCGGCCCGGACCTCCCAGCGCTCGGCGACGCCCGGGCGCAGGCGGCCGGCGAGGTCGTAGCCCGTGAGGCCTTCCATGACGTGGGCGAGCACCTGGCCGGAGACCTGGTCCGTGGCCTTCGTGGAGTCGAGCTGGGGCGGTTCCTGGCGCAGGGCGAGGGTGACCGTGCGCGTGGCGTAGTCCACCGCGGCCCCCTGCGCCGGGCCGGCGCCGAGGAGGGCGAGGAGCAGCAGGAGGACCGGGGCCACCGCGCGGGGCGTGCGGCCGGGGAGGCGTCGCATCAAGGATCGTGTCTCCGGAGCGGCGTCGCGCGGCGCGACGTCCGGAACGGCCGTTGCTCACGAAGTGTACAGATCATGACGGCGCTGACCAGCGGTGCGGCCGTGAAGACGCCCTCTCATAGCCAAGTCAATCGCCGTGATGGGGCCTGTTTCGGGTTCATGGGGGTGCACGAAATAGTCGAGCGGTCGGAAGCGCTACGCGTCCTGACCGCTCGGGGTCTTCGTG
>JAZBPF010000543.1:0-2120 GCA_036351515.1 Pseudomonadales bacterium
CCCGACGCGCCCTTCCCGAACGTCAACGACACGGAGGCGACCCGGGAGATCATCGCCCGGATCATGGACGAGGGCTTCGAGGGCATCTTCGACTGGTAGCCCCCGTAGAACGCCTGGAAAGCGCGAACGCCGCCCGATCGAGGGGGAGCTCAGGCACCCTCGCCCCGCGAAGCGCGCCGCGGATCGGACCGCTTCCATCCGCCCGGGTCTCCAGAATCAGCCGAGCAGCAGCACGTCGCCGGATCGCTTCCATGGGCGTCCGGGGCGGGAGGGGCTCCGCCTGCGGACCGGGCGAGGCGTTCGTGGCGGAGTCCAGGCACCTTGCGGGCGCAGTTCGCGGAGCGTTCGCCACAGGCACCGCGGTCGCGGCGGTCGCCGCCGTACGCGCCGATCCGCGCGTGCAGCAGACGCCGTGGGCAGGCGGACGGCTCCCTCACGGACACTCAGGGATCCTTCCCGGATCGAGCCGCGAGCCAGCGGCCGACGCGGGCCGCGGCGTAGCCGAGGGCCACTCCCGCGACGGTCAGCAGGACCATGGCCCCGAGCTGCCCGCCAGCCTCGCGTCCGCCGGTCCCGACGTAGCCCATCAGGAGAATCGCCGAGAAGGAGCCCCCGACGACGAGCGACCATGCGCCGAGGCCGGCGCCGACCACGATCAGTAGCTTGCCGATCACTCGCTGCATCGCCGGCTCGCCTCAGCCCATCGCGACGAGCACGAGCTGGCCTCCGCCAGGCGGCCCACGCCGCACCGGCCTGTTCCACCCGGGCTCCGCCAGGGAAGTCGCGCCCAGAGGGGCCTGTGCTTGAGTCACTGCTGCCGATTCCGCTTGGGGTTGCCGATTCGTTCGGGATGGACGTCCAGAAGCCACCTGCCGCAGAAGCCACCCGGGGCTCCGGAGTCGCCCGCGTCCGCCCTATTCGCGATCAGAGAGCGCGTCGATCCGGGCACGCAGCCCCGCGGGATCGGGGATGCCACTGAAGCGGACCTCGGCGCGGTCGCCCGCGGAGTAGAAATGCAGATCGCCGATCCCGATGAGCCGCTGGAAGAGGGACTGCGTCAGCTCGATGCTGCGCAGGTCGCGGATGCGCACGGAGTGCTGTCGGCGCGAGACGATGCCGGAGTGCTGCGTCACCCTCCCGTCGCCCACCGTGTACTTGTTCGAGAGGCGACCGAGCACGGCGCCCAGCAGGAGCAGGACCGCGAGCACCAGCAGGGCGGCGGCGCCGACGCGGGGCCAGAGATCGAGCTTCGCGAGCCCGCCGGCCGTCACGAGCACGCCGATGAAACCGGCCGCGACGGTGAGGAAGGCGAGCGTCGCCAGCGTCAGGGAACCCCAGTAGCTCCGCCAGGCGGGGCGCAGTTCGACCGATTCGTCGCTCATGGATCCCTCCTCGGACACCAGCGCGTGATGCGGCACGTTGCACCCTACCGGCAGGATTCGTCCGTCGGTAGGCGTGCGTCCAGTTGCTCCCCGCGCGGAAGAGGGCGAGGACGAGCACCCGGCCACGCCGGGAAACCTCTCTCGAGACGATTCCTCGACACGCGGGCGCTGCCGGAAGTGGATCACGTCGGGACCGTGGTCCGGAACCCACAGGGGCCGGGGATCGACGACTACCGGCTCTCCAGTGCCAGGCGCACGCCGAGGACGATCAGGATCCCACCGGACACACGGGACAGCCAGGTGAGGGTCTCCCCCTTCTGCACCCAGCGCTGGCCCCGCGAGATCACGAGCACGAGCCCGCCCAGCCAGAGCAGGCTGAGCGCATTGTGGATGCAGGCCAGGAGCAGGGACTTCGCCAGGACGGGGTCGTCGGGCGCGATGAACTGCGGCAGGAAGGCCACGTAGAAGACCGCGACCTTCGGGTTCAGGAGGTTCGTGATCAGGCCTTCCCGGAATGCATCCCTGCGTTCCAGCCCCCCTGCAGCGATTCCCTCGCCGGCGCGCCGGCCGGCCGAGCGGAGCGCCTGGAGCCCCAGCCAGATCAGGTAGAGCGCCCCGAGCCCCTTCACCAGCTGAAACAGGGTCTCCGACTGCGCCAGGATCGCCGAGATCCCCAGGGCCGAGATCGCCGCGTGGAAGAGCGTTCCGATCAGCACGCCGAACGTCGTCGCCCACCCG
>JAZBPF010000544.1:0-2853 GCA_036351515.1 Pseudomonadales bacterium
GCAGAGCGACGGGACCTACCGGCGCGTCAGCCACGGCAACGCGCGCCGGCGCTCCGCCCAGGCGGTGCTCCTGGGCGACCTGGCGGACGTGGCCGGCTGATCAGGACGCGGGGCCGGGCGCCCCGGTCCGCACGCGTGCCGGGGCGTCGGCGTCGGCGAAGGTCAGACGCACCCCCAGGCTCGTCCACACCCGCGCCTCGTCGGCGAGGTCCAGCCGCGTGAGCGGATGGCGCCGGAGCCAGTGGTCCGGAAAGACCAGGTGCATGCCCGTGGCGTCTCCCTCGATGCGCGCGAGGCGCGGCGAGAGCGCCTGGGTCCGGCTCCGGTGCAGCACCACGGCGCAGCGCAGGAGCAGGGCCAGGCGCTGCAGCTCGTCGCGCGCCTCCGGGGCCACCGCGGCGAAGGCGGTGGTCGGGAACTTGCGCCGGTGCGCCCGCACGAGGAGCGCGAGCTTCGTCTGCTCCGTGCGCGAGAAGCCCGGCATGTCCATGTGCTGGAGCAGGTACCCGCCGTGCTTGTGGTGCTGCGAGTGGGAGATGTCCATGCCCAGCTCGTGGAGCTGGGCGGCCCAGCGCAGGAGCGGGCCGGTCTCGTCGAGCTCGAGCCGCCAGGGGCCCGCCACGGCCTCGAGGAGGCGCATGGCCTTGGACTGGACCCGGGAGGCCTGGTCCGCGTCCACGTGATAGCGCCGGGCGAGGTCCGCCACGGTCCGTTCCCGGATGTCCGTGTGCTGGTAGCGGCCGAGGAGGTCCCAGAGCAGGCCCTCGCGGAGCGCGCCGGAGGAGACCTCCATGCGTTCCACGCCGAGGGCCTTGAAGATCGCCGCGAGGATCGCGACCCCGCCCGGGAACACGGGGGCGCGCTGCTTCGGCAGCCCGGGCAGATCGATCCGGTCCACGTGGCCGGCCCGGACCAGGGCCCGCTGCAGCTGCTCGAGGCCGTCGAGGGTGATCGCGTCGCGGGACCAGTCCAGCGCCCGCAGCACGTCCTGCACGGCGATGATCGTGCCGGAGGCCCCGATCGCCGAGTCCCAGCCGTGGTCGCGGAAGGTGGCCTCCAGCGGCTCGAGCTCCTGGCGCGCGGCGAGCTCCGCGGCCTTCATGGCCGCCGCGGTGACGTCCCCGCGGGGGAAGAACTCGTGGCTCATGCCCACGCAGCCCATGAACAGGCTCTCGAGCACCTCCGGCTCGAACTGGCGCCCGAGGATCAGCTCCGTGGACCCGCCGCCGATGTCCACGACCAGGCGCCGGTCCCAGTTGTCCTCGAGCGAGTGGGACACGCCGAGGTAGATCAGCCGGGCCTCCTCGCGCCCGGAGATGATCTCCACGTCGTGGCCGAGCGCATCCCGGGCCCGGGCCACGAAGGCGGCCCCGTTGCGGGCCTTGCGCAGGGTGTTCGTGCCGACGACACGCACGCTGCCCTCGGGCAGGCCCCGGAGCCGCTGGCCGAAGCGGGCGAGGCACTCGAGGGCGCGCTCGACGCAGTCCTCGCGCAGGTGATTGTGCTCGTCGAGCCCGGCGGCCAGGCGGACCATGTCCTTCAGGCGGTCGAGCACCACGAGGCGGGTGCCCGAGAAGCGGGCGACGATGAGATGGAAGGAGTTGGAACCGAGGTCGACCGCGGCGACGGTCAGGGGGGCCTCGGGGCTGCCCTCGTCCAGCGCCTCGCTCACGCGTACCTCGACCCGGTGATTCCCCGCGAGATTCTACGCGTCTCCTTCCCCCCGGTCAGTGCGCCGGGGCTCCGGGTCAGTGGAGCGGGGGCAGCGGGCAGTCGAGGGCGGCGGCCACGCCGTGCAGCAGGTCGCGCTCCTCGTCCACGAGCACCTCGTCGAAGAGCACGGTGCGGGCGCAGGCCTTCAGGAGCCGGGGCTGGGCCAGGGGGTGGAGCCGCCGGAGCCGGCGCAGGGCCGCGTTCAGGCGCGCGAAGTCCGGATCGTCCTCGCCCCGCCAGGGCAGCTGGCCGGCGTCGAGCTGCGCCACGCCGGCGGCGAAGGCGGCGCGGGCCGCCGCCTCGTCGCCGCTCCCGCTGCGGGCCAGGGCCGAGAGCAGTTCGGCCACCGCCTCGCGTTCGTCCCCGAGGCGGGCGCGGCCGTCCCGGCGCCGGCGAACGCCGTGGAAGTGGGGCCGGAGCTCCTTCTGGAGCACCTGGTGGAGCACCCACTCGAAGAGGCCGATGCGCCGATCCGCCTTGATGAGCGTCACCAGGTTGCCGTGGAACCGCTCGTACTGGGGTTCCGAGAGGCTCTTCAGGGCCGGCATGGCGAGCTGCACGACGGGCAGCCGGGCGCCCGGGGCGAGGGCGTCGCGGTGCCCCAGGAGCTCCCGGACGAGCTCCGGAACCCCCGCCTCGGCCTCGTCGTCGAGGTGCGCGAGCTGCCGGGCCCGGACCGCCGCCTCCGGGGACAGGAGCAGGGCGTAGACGGCGGCGCGCGCGCCGAAGGGGTCGTGGGCGGCGTCGTGGAAGGCGCGGGGCAGCCCGTCCAGGAGCGTCCGCGCGTGCGCGACGTCGTCCGGGGTGACGGTCCCGGCGTGGTCGACGGCCGCGGCGAGGCCCGCCACCGCGACGCTGCCCGCGGCGGCCGCCGTCGCGGCGCTCGCGGTCGTCGGGGCCGGGGGGCCGTCCGTGAAGGCGAGGGCGCCCTCCACGTGGACGCCGGGCTCCGCCGGCGCCGCGGCGGCCTCGCCCGGCGGCGGCCGCGAGACCAGCGTGTAGTTCCCGTCCCAGGCCGGATCGACGGCGCGGATCCGCGCGTCCAGGGGCGGATGGGTCGCCAGCATGCGCCCGAAGAGGCTCGTGACCGCCTGGGCGAAGAACATGTGGCTCATCTCCTCGGCGGTGCCCCCGTGCACC
>JAZBPF010000545.1:0-2639 GCA_036351515.1 Pseudomonadales bacterium
GAATTGGGCCTGTCCGCCCCGGTCCTCGCGGCCCTCGACCGCCTCGGCTACGTCGAGCCGACCCCGATCCAGGCCGAGAGCATCCCCCCGCTCCTCGCGGGGCGGGACCTGCTGGGCACGGCGCAGACCGGCACCGGAAAGACCGCCGCCTTCGCCCTCCCCCTGCTCTGTCGCCTCGATCCGGCCCGGCGCGCCCCCCAGGTGCTGGTCCTCGCGCCGACGCGGGAACTCGCCCTGCAGGTGGCCGAGGCCTTCCGCGGCTATGCGAGCGAACTCGCCGGCATCGAGGTGCTGCCGATCTACGGCGGCCAGAGCATGGGGGTGCAGCTGAAGGCCCTGCAGCGCGGACCGCAGGTCGTGGTGGGCACGCCGGGCCGCGTCATGGATCACCTGCGCCGGGGCTCCCTGACGCTCGAGGGACTGCGCACGGTCGTGCTCGACGAGGCCGACGAGATGCTCCGCATGGGCTTCCTCGAGGACGTGCAGTGGATCCTCGAGCACACGCCCGCCGAGCGGCAGGTCGCCCTCTTCTCCGCGACCATGCCGGCGCCGATCCGCCAGGTGGCGGACGCGCACCTGCGCGATCCGGCGCGCGTGAGCATCGCGTCGCGGACGACGACCGTGGAGCGCGTCGAGCAGAAGTACTGGCTCGTCGCCGGCGCGAGCAAGCTCGACGCCCTCACGCGCATCCTCGAGGCGGAACCGCACGACGGCGTGATCGTCTTCGTGCGCACCCGGGCGGCGAGCGAGCGCCTCGCGGAGGGGCTCGTGCAGCGCGGCTTCGCGGCCGCGGCGATCAACGGGGACGCGACCCAGGCGCAGCGCGAGGCGACGATCGCGCGTCTGAAGAGCGGCGCCGTGGACCTCCTGGTGGCCACGGACGTGGCCGCGCGGGGCATCGACGTCGCACGCATCAGCCACGTCGTGAACTTCGACATGCCGGTCGACACGGAGGCCTACGTCCACCGCATCGGCCGGACCGGGCGCGCGGGGCGCGCCGGCACCGCCATCCTCTTCGTGGCGGCCCGCGAGCGCCGGCTGCTCGCCGCCATCGAGCGCGCGACGCGGCAGAAGATGACCGCGCTGGAACTGCCGAGCAAGGCGGAGATCGAGCGGCGGCGGGCGGCCCGCTTCAAGACGGAACTGGGCCGGGTGATGGCCGAGGAGCCCTTGAGACCGAGCGAGCTGCTGCTGCGGGAGTTCCTCGCGGAGCACCCCGACGCGGATCTGCACAACGTGGCGGCGGCCCTGCTGTGGATGGCGCGCCGGGGCCCGGCCAGCGCCCTTCCACCGACGCCGACGAGGGCACCGGAGGCGGCCACGCCGCCCGTGGAGGCGAGCGGATCGACGGAGCGCGAACGGCCGCCGGCCCCGCGAGCCGCTCGCCCGACGGAGCGCGGAACGAAGACGCCGGACGCCGAGGCGCCGGCACGCGCGACGCGCGCACCCCGGTCGAGAGAACGGACCGAGCGCACACCGGAACTCGAGCTCTATCGCCTCGCCGTCGGCCGGGTCCACGGCGTGCGCACCGGCGACATCGTGGGGGCCATCGCGAACGAGGCGGAGCTCGACAGCCGCTACATCGGCCGGGTGCGCATCCACGAGGACCACAGCACCGTCGAACTCCCCGTCGGCATGCCGCGGGAGCTCCAGCAGCACCTGCGGCGGACGCGCATCCGGAACGTGCCCCTCGAACTGCGGCGCGCGGACCCGGAGACCGGAGAAGGGGACGCCACCGCTCGCCCTGCGCCGCGCGAACGGAAAGGCTCCCCGGCGCGCGCCCCGGGTGCGAAGACGGCCCGGGACGGCAGCCGCGGAAAGCCGAAGCGGTCCCGTCCCTGAGGAACACCCGCGCGCTGCGTACAGGCGGGCGCCCCCTGCTCCGTGTCTCCTGAAGAACCGCCCCCCCTCGCGTAGGGTGAGGGTTCGGCCAGGTACCCGGAGGCAGCATGGCGGAGCGCGAGGCGCGGGCGCGCCGGAAGGACGAGCCCTACGAGGGCTCGGAACTCGACGCGAAGGACCGTCGGGAGATCCGTCGGCGCCAGTCCCTGCGCTCGCCCGTGATCTACGAGGTGGTGCGCCGCGAGGGCGACGAGGAACTCACCCGTCCCGTCGCCTCCCTCTGGTGGTCGGGGGTCGCCGCCGGCTTCGGCATCTCCCTGTCGCTGATCATGCAGGGCGCCCTGCACGCCGGGCTGCCGGACGTGTCCTGGCGCCCCCTGCTGACGTCGCTGGGCTACACGACCGGGTTCGTGATCGTGATCCTCGGCCGTCTGCAGCTCTTCACCGAGAACACGATCACCGCCGTGCTGCCGCTGCTCGCGGACCGCTCGCTCACGGTGCTGCGCCAGACGCTGCGCCTCTGGATCGTCGTCTTCGTCGCCAACATGGCGGGGACCGCCGCCGTGGCCGCCCTCGCCCTCGGCTCCGCCGGGCTGCCGCCGACCGTGGTCGAGGGCATGCTCGAGGTCTCGCGGCATCTGCTCGAGCTGAGCTTCCTGCAGGCCCTCGGCTACGGCGTGCCCGCCGGCTTCCTCGTCGCCGCCATCGTGTGGATGCTCCCGAACGCCTCCGGCAACGCCCTCGGCGTGATCGTGCTCATGACCTACGCCATCGCCCTGTGCGGCTTCACCCACGTC
>JAZBPF010000546.1:0-8441 GCA_036351515.1 Pseudomonadales bacterium
CTGCCCTCGTGCGCCACGGCCCAGAAGTAGCGCAGGTGGTGATAGTTCAGGGTGGGCATGGAAGCTTCTACGGAAGCGAACGTTTCCGAAGCCTACCGGATCCGGGGCTCCTCGCCGCGCGGAACGCGGGGCGGTGCGCGATCCGGTGAGGGGAGGACGCGGAGGATCACGGCGAAGGCCAGGCTCTTGGCGAGGGCACCGGGCAGGAACGGCCAGAGTCCGGCCGTCGCAGCGGCAGCGGGCCCGTCGACGAAGCCGACCAGGACGGCCGTGCCGGGGCCCAGGACCAGGCCGTGGCCGACGAGTCCCGTGGCCACGGCGCCTCCGAAACGGGCGGTCACGCCGCGGCGGGCCGCCCACCCGACGAGTGCCGCGGCGGCGACGAAGCCGCCGAGGTAGCCTGCGGTGGGCCCGAGCAGGTGGGCCGGACCGGCAGCTCCGCCGGCGAAGGCCGGGAGGCCCGCCGCGCCTGCGGCGAGGTAGAGGGCGAGCGCCAGCGCGCCCCGCCCCGGCCCGAGCCAGGCGCCCGCGAGCAGGACGGCGAGGGTCTGCAGGCTCATGGGAACGGGTACCATGGGCAGCTCCACGCGCGCCGCCAGGGCGACGGCGAGCACGGCCAGGAACACGGGCAGCGGTCCGCGGTCCAGGGCGGCGAACGAGAACGGCATGCGGGCTGCCTGCACGGACGGGCCGCGCAGTGTAGCGCCCGCCGGACGGCGCGAGAGAGGAACCATGGACGGACGACGGAGCCCCCTGCGCCACGGATTCTGGCTGCTGGCCGCGGCCGTGCTCGCGCTGGTGCTGCCCACGATCGCCTTCGGCACCTTCCTCCTCGGCACCGCCGCCGAGGTGCCCGATCCCCGCGAGCGGCGCGGGGAGCTCGCGTCCGTTGCGACCCTCGACCGCTATCCCTTCGAGGACGGGCGCATCGAGGAACTCCGGCTCCATTCCGACACCGGCATCACCTTCGAGATCGCCCTGCGCGTCCCCGACGACCCGCTGCCCGGCCGACCGCTCGTGGTGCTCCTCGCGGGCAACGAGACGGGACGCAAGGCCGCCACGCTCATCCGCGATCCTTCCGGCGCGGCGGTGGCGGCCCTGAGCTACCCGTTCCGGGAGATTCCCTACCGCGAGTGGATCCCCATGATCCGCGCCCTGCCGGACGTGCAGCGGGGGATCCTCGACACGCCGGCGGCGGTGCTCCTCGCCCTCGACTACCTGCTCGGGCGCGAGGACCTGGCGCCCGAGCGCGTGGAGCTGATCGGGGTGAGTTTCGGCGCCTACCTGGTCTCGGTGCCGGCGGCCCTCGATCCGCGCGTGGACCGGCTCTGGCTGATCCACGGCTCCGGCGCCCCCGATCGGGTCATCGCCTACGGCCTCGAGGAACGCCTGCCCTCGTCCTGGCTGCGGCGCCGGACCGGCGAGTTCCTCGCGAGCGTCGCCGGCGCGCCCGCCTTCGCCCCGGAGTTCTGGATCGACCGGGTCGCGCCGCGCCCCGTGGTCGTCGTCAGCGCCGAGGGGGACCGCTCGATCCCGCCCGACGCGGTACGGATCCTCCACGACGCCGTCCCCGAGGGTACGGAGATCCTCTGGACGCCCGGGGACCACGTCCATCCGAAACGCCCGGAGACCCTCGACCTGCTCTCGGACCTGATCCGGGAACGGGTGCTCGCCGCCGTCGCCGCCGAGGGAGAGCGCACCGCGTCCGCGCGGTAGCATGGCGGGATCGTTCCTCGGCGGAGCCTCCTCCATGCGCATTCCGCGGACCGTCGCGACGGTCGCCCTCGCGGCCCTCGTCCCCCTGGCCTGCGGGCCAGCGGCTCTCGCCGCCGCGCACGACGCGATGCCGGAGGCCGACGCCGCGCGCATCCGCGCCGATCTGGCCTTCCTCGCGGACGACCTCCTCGAGGGCCGCGAGGCCGGCAGCCGCGGGCACGAGATCGCGGCCCGCTACGTCGCCGCGCGCTTCGAGGCCCTCGGCCTCGAAGCGGCCGGGACGGAAGGCTGGTTCCAGCCGGTGCCCCTGCGCGCTGCACGGCTGGAGCTGGCGAGCCCGGAACTGACGCTCCTGCGGGACGGCGAGACCCGGACCCTGCGCTTCCCCACGGAGTTCGTCGTCGGCGCGAGCACGGTCCGCGAGCAGAGCGTGCTCGAGGCGGAGCTCGTCTTCGCGGGCTACGGGCTCGTGGCCGGGCCCTTCGAGCACGACGACTACGCGGGCCTCGACGTCGAGGGGCGGATCGTCGTCGTGCTCGCCGGCGCGCCGCTGTCCTGGCCGAGCGAGGAGCGGGCCCACTTCAGCCGCGAGAAGGCGCGCCTCGCGGCGGCCCGCGGCGCGCGCGGGATCCTCACGATCCCGACGCCCGTTTCCGAGCGCGTCTTTCCCTTCGCGCGGCGGAGCCTGTACCTGCACGCACCGCGCATGGACTGGCTGGAGGCCGACGGGAGCGTGCACGACGCCCAGCTGGAACTGCAGGTGGGCGCGGTGCTCGCGCCGGAAGCGGTGGACACGCTCTTCGAGGGCGCGCCGCGCTCCGCGGCGGAGCTCATGGAGGCGGTGGAAGCCGATCGCATTCCCGCGGGCTTCCCCCTCCCGGGGCGCATCCGCCTCGCCTACGCGAGCACCCTCGAGGACCTCTCGAGCCCGAACGTGATCGCCCGGCTGCCGGGCAGCGACCCGGCCCGGGCCCACGAGCAC
This sequence comes from Pseudomonadales bacterium, assembly GCA_036351515.1. Lineage (GTDB taxonomy): Bacteria > Pseudomonadota > Gammaproteobacteria > Pseudomonadales > Azotimanducaceae > JAZBPF01. The sequence continues at coordinate 2,699 of JAZBPF010000546.1, forward strand.
GTGGTGCTCACGGCGCATCTCGACCACATCGGTCTCGCGCGGACCATGGACGAGGACCGCATCAACAACGGCGCCATGGACAACGCCTCGGGCGTCGCCACGCTGCTCGAGGCCGCGCGCCTGCTCCGGGCGGCGCGCCCGGCGCGCTCCGTGCTCTTCACGATCGTCACGGCGGAGGAGAAGGGGCTGCTCGGCGCGAGCTACTTCGCGCACCATCCGACGGTCCCCGCCGAGGACCTGATCGCCAACGTGAACCTCGACATGCCCATGCTGCTCTTCCCCTTCGCCGACGTGGTCGCCTTCGGCGCCGAGCACTCCACGGTGGCGGACACGGTGGCCGAGGCCGCGGCCTCCCTCGGCGTCGCGCTCGCGCCCGATCCCTTCCCGGAGCAGGCCATCTTCGTGCGCAGCGACCACTACCGCTTCGTGCAGCAGGGCATCCCCGCGGTGATGCTCGCCACGGGCTTCGGCTCCAGGGACCCGGAGCGTCCCGGCGAGGCGGCCTGGCAGCGCTTCCTCGCCGAGGACTACCACATGCCCTCGGACGAGCTGGACCAGGGCATCGATTTCGACGCCGCCGCGCGCTTCGCCGCCCTGAACGCGCGCGTGGCCCTGGGCCTCGCGGACGCGCCGGAGCGCCCGCGCTGGCGGGAGGGAGACTTCTTCGGCGAGCTCTACGGCGTGCGCAGCGAGGCCGCGCCCTGAGCGGGATCGACACCAGGCGCGGCTGCAGCGGGGGTCCCGGGCGCCATGGGTGAGCCCCGGGCACCGGAGCTGGCCGTGGACGGGGAGCGGAGCCGCGTCACCGCCGCGGGGGCCTGGACCCTCGCCCACGCGTCGATGCTGCACGGCCTCGTGCAGGCCCGCAGGGACGAGGTCCCCGATGGGACCCTCGTGCTCGACGGCGCGGGAGTGCAGGCCCTGGACACGGCGGGGGCACTCCTGCTCGTCGACCTGCTCGCGAGCCGGGGCGCCTCCTTCGACGGGCACCGGATCGAGGGCCTCGACGCGGCCGACGGGGCGCTCCTGCGCCTGGTCGCCGAGCACACGGAGGCGAGCCGGCCCGTCGCCGAGCGGCGGGGCAGCGTCGCCCTCCTGCTCGAGCGCATGGGCGCGGCGCTCGTGGAGACCTGGGGGCTCGCCGTGCAGTTCCTCGGTTTCGTGGGCCTCGTGCTGGCGAGCCTCGCGGGTCTCCTCGTCGGTCGCCGCCGGCTGCGCTTCACGTCCACCGTGTTCCACATGGAGCAGATCGGTCTCGACGCGGTGCCGATCGTGGCGCTCCTCACCTTCCTCGTCGGAGCGGTGGTCGCCTTCGTGGGGGCGACGGCCCTGCGCGATCTGGGTGCCGAGGTCTTCACCGTGGAGCTCGTGTCGATCTCCTTCCTGCGGGAGTTCGGCGTGCTGCTGACGGCGATCCTCCTCGCCGGTCGCTCCGGCAGTGCCTTCGCGGCCCAGATCGGATCCATGAAGAGCCGCGAGGAACTCGACGCGATCCAGGCCCTCGGCCTCGACGCCGTGGAGCTGCTCGTGCTGCCGCGGCTCCTGGCCCTGCTCGTGATGCTGCCGATCCTGTCCTTCCTCGGCATGCTCTCGGGCATCTTCGGCGGGGCCCTCGTGGCGGTGGTCGCGCTCGACCTGACGCCCGCCATGTTCCTCTCGCGGCTCCACGAGATGACGGACCTGCGCCACTTCCTGGTGGGCATGGTCAAGGCGCCGGTGTTCGCGTTCCTGGTCGCCACCGTCGGCTGTCTGGAGGGCTTCAAGGTCGAGGGCAGCGCCGAGTCCGTGGGACGACACACGACCTCCTCGGTGGTGCAGGCGATCTTTCTCGTGATCCTCTTCGATGCGCTGTTCGCCATGTGCTTCATGGAGCTCGACGTGTGAACGAGGCCGAGCCGGTCATCGAGGTCCGGGACCTGCACACGTCCTTCGGGGCCCAGGTGGTCCACGACGGCGTCGACCTCTCCGTCCGGCGCGGGGAGGTGATCGGGGTGATCGGTGGCTCCGGCGCCGGCAAGAGCGTGCTCCTGCGCACGATCCTGGGCCTGAAACGCCCGGACTCGGGGCGCATACGGCTCTTCGGTGAGGACACCACGGACCTCGAGCCGGAGGCACGGCGCCGGTTCGAGCAGCGCTTCGGACTGCTGTTCCAGGACGGAGCCCTGTTCTCCTCGCTGACCGTGCTCGAGAACGTGCAGGTTCCGCTCCTCGAGTACCACGATCTGCCGGCGGAGCTCCTCGAGGATCTCGCGCTGCTGAAGATCCGCCTGACGGGACTGCCGGCCGACGCGGCGCACAAGTACCCGTCGCAGCTGAGCGGTGGCATGCGCAAGCGCGCGGGCCTCGCCCGCGCCCTGGCGCTGGATCCGGAGATCCTGTTCCTCGACGAGCCGACCTCGGGGCTGGATCCGATCGGCGCCGCGCGTTTCGACGATCTGGTCGGTACCCTGCACCGGGCCCTCGGCCTCACGGTGTTCCTGGTGACCCACGATCTCGACAGCCTCTACGCGATCTGCGACCGGGTGGCCGTGCTCGCGGACGGGAAGGTGCAGGTGGCCGACCGGGTGGAGGTCGTGGAGGAGCATCCCCATCCCTGGATCCGCGGCTGTTTCCGCGGGCCCCGGGCCCGCGGCGCGAGGGCGGGGCGCGGCCGGGCCACGCTCCCGGAGGAGACCGACTGATGGAGACCCGCGCCAGCTACGTGCTCATCGGGAGCTTCGCCCTGGCGGTGGTGGTGGGCGCCGTGCTCTTCGTGCTCTGGCTCGGCAAGCTGTCGCTCGATCGGGAGTGGGACGAGTACGAGATCGTCTTCGAGGAAGCGGTCACGGGCCTGACCATCGGCAGCGCCGTGCAGTACAACGGCATCCAGGTCGGTGAGGTCCGCAGACTCTCCCTCGCGCCGGACGATCCGCGCATCGCCATCGCCCGGATCCGCGTCGGCGCCGACACGCCGGTCAAGGCGGGCACCCATGCGCGCCTCACCTTCACGGGGGTCACCGGCGTCGCCATCATCCAGCTCACCGGGGGCGCGCCGGACGCGCCGCCGCTGGAGCCGGCACCGGGGCGCGACGTCCCGCGGATCGTGGCGGACACCTCGGCGATCCAGAACCTCCTCGCCGGTGGGGAAGGCATGGTCGAGAACGTCAACGCGCTGTTCCTGCGCCTCTCGGTGCTGCTCCGGGACGACAACCTCGAGGCCTTCTCCGCCACGCTCGGGCACGTCGAGGCGATCACGGAGACCCTGGCCGGCCGGACGACGGAGATCGATCGTGCCGTCACGGACCTCGCGAGCGCATCCCGATCCCTCGCGTCCACGCTGGAGCGGTCCGATGCGCTGCTCGGCCGCCTGGAAGGTGCCGCCGGCGAGGCGGAGCGGGCCTTCCGGGAAGACGTACCGCGGCTCACCGAGTCCGCTCGCTCGGCGCTCGGCTCCCTGGAGCGCACGAGTGCGACGCTGGAAGCCACGCTCGAGGAGAATCGCGAGGCCGTGACCCGCTTCGCCCGGGACGGCCTCGGCGAAGTGGAGCCCACCCTCGAGGCGCTGCAGGCGACGCTCGTGCCCCTGCGCCGCCTCGTGGAGCGCCTCGAACAGCAACCGGGCCTGGTGCTGCAGCCCACGGCCCCGCCGGAGGAGTACGCCGCCCCATGATTCCGCGCCCCCTGCGCCCGGCCGCCGCGGCGCTGCTCACGTCGTGGCTCGCGGGCGCCTGCTCCGTGGTCGACCTCGAGGCGGAGCCGCTGGCCATCCACGACCTGCGTACGACGCTCCCCGCGTCCGAGGGCACACCAGTCCCGCTGGCCCTCGCGGTGGCGGAACCCGCGGCCCTGCAGCCGCTCGCGAGCGAGCGGATCGCGACCCGCTCCGAGGAGGGCGCCCTCGGCGTGCTCTCCGGCGCGCGCTGGGCCGCGAGCGGGACGCGCATGGTCCAGGAGCAGCTGCTCCGGGCCTTCGAGGGAGACGGCCGCCTGCGCGCCGTGAGCCGGGCGGGGGAGGGGATCGAGCGCGACTGCGTGCTCGCCTCGGATCTGCGCGCCTTCGAGTACGAGCAGGCCACCGGTCGCGTGCGCACGGCCCTGCAGGCGCGCCTCGTCTGCGGGCCCGAGCGCCGCCTGGTCGCGTCCCGGGCCTTCGCTGCGGAGGCGGGCGTCACCGGTTCCGGGGCTCCGGCCGTGGTCGCCGCCTTCGAGGGGGCTTCCGCCGACCTCGTGGCCGCCGTGGTCCGCTGGGCCCTCGACGTCGCCCCCGCCCCGGACCCGTGAGCGCGCAGGGCGCCCAGGCACCCTCCCGCGCGGAGCTGCTCCAGGCGCTCTCGCTGCAGGCGGTGGCCTGCGAGCGCCTCGGCTCGCCGCTGACGGCCCGGGTCCTCGGTGCGCTCGGGGCGAGCCTGGAGGGGGAGGGCGCCCTCGCGCCGCTCCTCGCCGACTGGCGCCTGCCGCCGGTGCCGAGCGCCCTCGCGCTTCGCCTCGCCGGCGCCCTGCACGCGCTCGTCCTCGACGGCGCGGCGCCGGACCTGGCGCGCTTCTATCCGGACGCCACCGCGTCACCGGAGGCCCCGGACCCGGGCGACGACCGCACGCTCCGGCGCGTGGTCGAGGAGACGCTCGCGGCGCACGGGCCCGTGATCGCCGATTTCCTCGCCCAGTCCGTGCAGACCAACGAGGTCCAGCGTTCGGCGGTCCTGCTCCCCGGCCTGCTCGAGATCGCCCGCCGCGTGCGCGCACCGCTGCGCCTGCTCGAGCTCGGCGCGAGCGGCGGCCTCAATCTGCTCCTCGACCGCTGGCACTACCGTTTCGGGCGCCGGGGCTGGGGACCGCCGGACGCGCCCCTGCGGCTCGCGCCGGCGTGGAGCGGCCCGGCCCCGCCCCTGGAGGCCCCGCTCGCGATCCGGTCGCGCCGCGGCGTGGACCTCCACCCCCTCGATTTCCGGGACGACGCCGTGGTCCGGCGCGGGCTCGCGTACCTCTGGCCGGACCAGCGCGAGCGCACCCAGCGGTTCCGCATCGCGGTGGCGGCCTTCCGTGCGTCGGCCGTACGGGTCGAGGAGGCCGACGTGGCGCAGTGGCTGCCGTCGGCGCTCGCGGAGCGGGCGGGGGAGGGACCCACGGTGGTCCAGCATTCGATCTTCTGGCAGTACCTGCCGGCGGAGACTCGCCGCGCGACCGAGGCCGCGATCCGCGACGCCGGCGATCGCGCGACGGAGGAAGCCCCCGTGGCCTGGCTGCGCTACGAGCCGGAGGCCGACGGACGCCACTTCGAGCTCACGCTCGACCTGTGGCCCGGCCCGGGCGAGCGGATCCGCCTGGCCCGCGCCCATCCGCACGGAGCGTCGGTGGACTGGGTCGGCGAAACCGGCAGGGACTGATCGCGAGCGCAGAGCCGTCCCCGGTCCATGCCGGCGGATTCATTCCTCGAGGGCATGGCACCCATTCCCCCGCGTCGCGGGCGGAAACGGTAGGCTTCGCTCCGTCCTTCATGGAGCAGGCACCCCCGATGAACGCGTACCCCGTGGTGCCCATCGGCACCGTTCGCAGCACACGCCTCCGACCGGAAGACGACGACTGGGACCGCGAACGGGCGGTCATCCATCTCGACCCGGAACAGATCGGGCCCGAAGCCACGCTCGGGCTCGAGGACTTCTCCCACGTGGAGGTGATCTACCTCTTCCATCTCGTCGAACCGGGCGAGATCGTGGTGGACGCTCGGCACCCCCGGGGCAACCGTGCCTGGCCCCGCGTCGGCATC
>JAZBPF010000547.1:0-10508 GCA_036351515.1 Pseudomonadales bacterium
CCTGCCTCTGATCACGAGGCACCTCCAGGCGCCGGGCGGGGCATGGACTCCTCGCCCGGCGCTTTCTCGTGTGGGGTGCCGGTCTCCCGTATCCGCCCCGCGACCCCGTACGAGTAGGCGCGGCAAGCATCCACGAGACGGTTCCAATGGTCCTCGTGCGTGCTCGAGCGCTCCTGGACGACCGAGCTCATGCACTCGAGAAAGAGCCGATGCTGCGTAGCTCCGTCTGGCCCCGCCGGCTCGCAGCCGGGCAGCGCAATCAACGCTGCGACTACCAGGCTTTTCCTCATCGGGCTTCCTCTCCTGTCCATGGATTCGGGGTGAGCGTTCTCGGCAGATACAGTGGGTGAGACGGCTGTCCGGCCGCCGTCAGCCGCAGTACGCGTGGAGTGAAGTGTTCGCGCTCCAACAACCGGCGGACGTGGTCGCCGCGGCCATGGAGCGCTCCATGGTTCCCCCAGGCGCAGACGACAATGCCGCACGATGATTCGTCGACGTCCCAGGTCTCCTCCGCCGCCCGCAGGAGGTGGTTGTCGTTCTCGGGTCCGATTGGGTCGATACTGGAGCTGTAGAGTTCGCGTGGGTTCGTCGCTCGGAGGCCGAACAGATTGACGACGACCAATCGGCCGCACCCCCACTGAGTGGCGAATCCGAAACACCTGCGGATCGTCGGGTCGTCCTGCTCAGCATCCGCGGTAGATGGATTCAGCATCACGAACACACACGTCCGAGAGCTCGGTCTCCATTGACGGTCAAGCCGATAGCGGTATCGTCCGCACGCGGAGATCTCTGCTGATCGCTGCATGGTCACGCGCCTTCTCCTTTCAGCGCCACGCGTGCCTCTCTGACCATCTGCCGATGCACTTCAGACGCGATCCGGTACAGGTGTCGCATCCCAGCCGTCTGGTCCTCAGGCTGGATGCATTCCTGCCGCAGCGTTCCGTCGCGCTCTCGAAGCACGACCCACACCGGGGAGTTGCCCCAGCCGGGCCCCGACGCGGGCTGCGCGTAGACCGTGACGACACGTGGCCAATCGTGGCGTGCCATCACGGTTCCTGGGGTTTCGTCAGCCAGTCCACGACGCGCCTGACCGTCACCGGCCCGGACGGATCCTCCCGGATCATGTACTGCGGCCGACTCGCCGCTTCGATCAACGAATCAAGCTTCTCGCCCAGTCGATCGATCGCGGCCGCGACGGGATCCTCGTCGCAGCGCTCCATGCGTGTCCGCACGATCTCGTCGAAGCGCGGTCGAAGCTCCGGCGGGAGGAACGACCGCGCCTTTTCCTGCATCCAGATCAGGTCTACGTCTGTGCTCATACCTGGCCCAGCCTCCGATCTGCTTTCTGCCGCTGCAGGAGGTACGCGGTTCGCTCACGCTCCGCAGCCCAGGCCGAGGCCGAGTGCAGGCGCGGCCTGCGGCCTGAATGTTCCTCGAGGACGCCCCAACGGAGCTGCAGGTGCTCGCCCAGGTCGACCTCACGTAGCATCGAGCGTCAACTCCTCGACCTGTCCCTCGCGATCTCCGGCCTGCTCCTCCTGCAACCGCTCGGCGGTGCGCTTGATCAGGAGCAACCTGCGCTCGAGGAAGGCCTCGTCCTCGCGCTCCTCGCGCGTCATCGTCGCAGCGCGGCCGACGGTGAAGGCGCGTCGCCACTCGTGAGCACCCATCACGCCGCCCTCCGGTAGCGATCCACCGCGCGAGCCATCCAGTCGATCGCCGTTTCGGGATCGACGCCGAAGTGCTCGCACACGAAGTGGATCACGGCGCGCTCGCCGGGATACGCCAGAGCCTCGCTCTGCGGCGCCTCCAGAGGCAGGGAAGCCTCGCCCTGATCCGGCGCGACAGGCACGTCATTCTCGCGCCGAGGGGCTTCCGGAGCCGCCTGTGCGCGCTCCTGCGCGGTCGCCTGCCGGGCCTCCTCCTCGGCTGCTCGGCGGGCCGCAGCCTGCCGGCGCCGCTCCTGCTCGTCCTCTTGCTCCCGGATCCGGAGCTTCACCGCGGCGACGGCGTCCTCCTCGGACTTCAGCGCCAGGACGGCCCGGTCCGGGAAGAGGGTCTCGAAGCCCTTGGCGGCCTCGTCGATCGCCTTGAGGGTGACGCGGATCCCGTCCGCGATCCGGTGCGCCTGGGCCTTCGCCCGAGCGAGCTCCGTGTCTGCTGCGTCCCGCAGGGATGCCACTGTGCGCTTGCCCTTCAAGGCGCCGGCGAGGTCCACGGGGATCTCCGGCAGGCGGGCGCCGTCGAGGCCAGCGTTGATCTGCTCGACCGTCTCGCGCCAGTCGTCCCTCGCCCGGGCGACGATCTCGTCCCGGATCTGCTGCTTCCGGGCCTTCACGAGCTTGTCGAGCTCCAGGCGCTTCGCGCGGGCCTCCTCGCGAATCGAGTCGATCGCGCGGAAGAGCTCGTCGATGTCGCTGGTCTGAGCCAGGGCGGCTTCCTTCGCCGCCTCGAGCTTCTCCTCGACGCCCTTGCACCACTTCACCGTCTGCTCGGCGTCGGCGAAGTCCTCGTCGGTCGCCAGATCGGTGCGGATGCCGCGGAAGACCTCGAGGGCGTGCTCGCGGAAGGCGCCGAGGTTCGACGCGACGACGGCGCCCTGGACCTCGATGCGCAGCGCCGGCAGAGCGTCAGGAGAGCGGCCCACGGCCTCCGTCGGCGCCTCCTCTGGCTGCCACGCGGCGAGGTCCCGGTCGAACTGCGCCCACCCTGCGAGCAGGTCCGTCGTCGCGCCGTCGGGAAGCGAGAACCACGTCCAGACCGTCCGCTCCTCGGTCCCGTCGGAGACCATGTAGAGCGCGCGCTCGGCACCCGTCACGACGAGCTGCTGGACGACCTGCCACACGTCTTCCTCCGGCACAGCCCCATCGCGGACCTGTGCCGCCTTCTGCTTGTTCCACTGCTTGCACTCCCAGACGACATCGCCGCCCACAGTCCAGCCGTCGAGGGAGGCGAGAAGACCGGATCCTTCTTCGACGACGGTCGCCGGGAACAGCTCCTCCCCGACGATCCCCTCGGCGATCGGCCGGGCGAGCGCTTCGACTTCATGCCCGCGCTCGAAGACGACCTGCCGGACGAAGTCGGAGATCTCCTGCCCCATGCCGGTGGCGTAGGCCCGGATGAGATCCGACCGCGAGACGTTGGAGCTGGCGCCCATCATTGCGGGCGCCTCGGACGCGGTCCGGTACTGCGCCCGCGCCTCTTCCCACTCCTTCGTTCCCTGAACTACGTCGAGAATCCTCACCGGGCACCTCCTTCGCTCGCCGGGTCGTCGTCATCCAGCCCGGGGATCGGGCCGTCGGGGTCCACCTCCTCGCTCTCCGCGTCCACCGCGGCGCAGTTCCGGATCGCTTCGCGCTGCTCATCGGAGAGGCTGCCCTTCGTCTCGACCATCGCGATGATCTGGTCGGGGGTGCGGCGGCCTGACTGGATCACTTCGCGCCACTTCGGCAGGTTCGCGACGAGGTCCTCGTCGGGGTAGGGCGCGAGCTCAGCGCGAGCCGGGGGTGCGGCAGGAGCGACGGGCTCCATGGTGGCGATGCGCTCGGCCTCGTCCTGGTCGAAGATGCCGACGAAGCCGAACGCCAGCCGAGCTCCCTGAATCGTCGTCTTGTGGCGCAGGAACCGCTTCGGGTGGCTCTGCCAGGGGCCCTTCACTTCGCGCCCGTCTCGGGTCTTGAACGGAGGCCGATAGACCTCGTCGAGGTACTCTCGGACGACGATCGGGTGCGATCGATCCTTCCGGTAGACGATGACCTCGCACCATTCCCAGCAAGCGGAGGACGCACCCTCCGGCGTGACCATGTTCTCGGAGTACCGGAACTCCATGCCGTCGAACTGCGGGTGCGAGTTGATGATCCGAGACCACCCGTCCACACCTACGACCGGGACGATCCCGTTCTGCTTGTCGGGGAACGCGTAGATCTCGCGCGTGAAGGGGTTCAGCTTGTACTGATCCGCCACGACGAGCAGCGCCATCATCTGCTCGTTCGTGGGCTCCGGGCCGTTGTTCACGCGGAAGGCGGTCGCCTTCAGCGTGCTGAGGAGCTTCTCCGGCTGTACGCCGAAGCGCTCTCCGATCCGCACGACCAGACCGCTGTTCGGGCGGTGCTCGCTGACTGCGGTGCTCATGCTGCACCTCCCGTGCTGCTGCTCCACGTGTCCGCGCGGCGCGGGAAGTAGTGCCGCTGGGACTTCACCTCGAGCAGCCCGTGCTGACGGAACCAGAGGCGGGCGCGCCAGGCCACGGCATCGCGATGACGCTGCTCTGCGAGCTCGCGCTCCTCGCGCTCCTCGGCCTCGCGCCATGCCCGGCGCATCTCCTCGACGAGTCGGTGCACGTGCGTCCAGCGCATCACGAAGCCCTCCGGATGACGTAGTCCGTGGGCTCGAGCGCGCGGAGTCGCGACCGTGCGACCTGCACGCGGCCCATCACGTTGGCCATCACGCGGGCGAGCGCGTCGACGTCCTGGATCCGCTTCCAGTCCGTGGCGAGGGCGTCGTCCAGGTGCGCGATGGAAGCCCGAACCGCCGCCTGCGCCGAGCACGGCGTCCACGGCATGGGCTCGGCGATCATCTCGGCGATCTCGTCCTCCACGACGCTGTGCTCGAGGTGCTCGCAGACGATCTCGGCGAGACGCTCGGGTCCGAGCAGCTCCACGAGGCGGGCCGAGTCTCCATCTGCCAGGAGCTCGCGGGCCTCCTCGAGTGCCTCGGTGTGGCGCGCTTCGTCCCGCTCGGCCATGCGCTCCAGGCGCTCCGCCTCGTCGCAGGCAGGGTCGTAGTCGGAGGAGGGCGCCACGCCCCGCAGGGCGTCGGCCATGGTCGGGTGGACGCGCTCCATCAGATCGCCCTCCCGAGCATCTGGTGGATGATCGCGAGCGTGAGGTGCTCGTAGTCGCCGACGATGGCGCCGCGCTCCGTGACGACGAGGTAGCGGGTCCCTGCGTCCGTTGCGTGTTCGACGATGCTCATGGCCGCCTCCTCAGCGCGTCAGGTGCAGGCCGCGCGCCACGGCGCGGCCGAGGATGATTCCCAGGGCGATGCAGGCTGCGAGGATCAGGAAGGTCATCGGGCTGCTCCTCCGTGGTCGATGCGGAAAGAATAGCCAGACTAATTCTAGAGGGCAATAGCTCGAATATTTTCTCGTCGCGAAACGATGAGCGGTCCTCTTGGAGAGGCCCGAGGCGCGGGGAGGGTGAACTACTGGTTAATGCGATCCACCGCCGATCATGGATTCGATGCGATCGCGCAGCATGACCGGTTGATGAACGCCGATGAACCGCACCTCTGCGCGGTCGCCGGCGGAGTAGAACTCGAGGTTCCCGACGCCGAAAATCCGCTGCACGAGGCCCTGGGAGAGTTGAACGCTACGGATGTTCGCAGCGCGAAGGCTGTTCTGCCTCCTAGCGATGATGCCTTCGTGTTGCGTGATGCGATCAGCCGCGATTTCGTACTTGTGCGAGAAGCGGCCCCAGACTCCAGACAGCATCCACACCACCATGACCGCCGCGAGCGACAGTGGGGTTGCCAGATCGGCCGTGGAGCTGCTCGACGTGGATGCCACGCCGATGCCCGCTACGATGAACAGAAGCAGCAGGACCGGTGCAACGAAGAACGCGCCCCACCAGTTCCTCCATGCAGGCCGCAGAGTAAGGTTGTCCATGGGTCCCTCCTAGACGACGGCCATCTGCGTGATGTGGGTGACGACGCCTACGATGGTCATCGGGCGATCCACCTCGATGACCGGATAACGCGGATTCAGCGGCTCCAGGAACGTGCGACCGCCGTCAACGGACAGCCGCTTGAAGGTCGCCTCGTCGTCACCTTCTAGGCGCACGACCACAAACCGGCCGGGCTGCGCCTCAACGTCAGGATCGACGATGATCGTGGTTCCTGCCGGGAAGCTCGGCAGTCCAGACGGCGCGGTCATCGATTCGCCGCGCACGGTCAGCGCAAATGCACGCGGACCGACTCGGTCGTAGACGTTCACCTCGGCATGTCCCTCGCCTACAAGATACGGATCCTCCGCATCTCCCCATCGTCCCGCAGCAACCCACGAGACCAGCGGCACTCGGCGCACAGACCGGGCAGGGGAGACGTTGTCCCCTGAGAAACCGTCCGGGGGCGCGGCGGCGCCCGCGTCGAGCATCCACGCAGGGAGCGCCTGGATCTCTGGCCGAACGTCCCGCGGGTCAAAGCGCAGAAGCTCCGCCATCCGAAGCAGGAGCGTGTCCGGAACTGGCGTGCGCCCATTGAGGAAGTGGCTGACGGCTCCTTGAGTGATCCCGAGCGCAGTCCCGACGCTTTCCTGCGTCAGGCTCTCACCGCGCGCACGTCGCTCCTGGCGGCATCGCTCCCAGACGCGCTTCAAGCGTCGAGCTTCTTCCGGGTCCGCAGGGCGGCGTTTCGAAGTGTCTGTAGCCATGGTCATACGCTATAGCCCTGCTAATCGTCAATCCACGAGTCAGGCTATTGATTCAATGAAATAGTCGGACTATTGTTTAGGCATGACTTCTCGCACCCCTTTGATCGATTGGCTCGCTCAGCCTGACCACACGCAGGGCAGGCTGGCGCGCGCGGTGGGCATCACGCAGGGGGCTGTATCGCAGATGGTGCGTTCCTCTCGGCTGATCTTCGTGGTCGAGGACGGGGAGCAGATCTGGCTCGAAGAGCACAAGCGCCTAGCTCCCTCGCAGTCCGCCGCCTGAACCCCGGCCCGGTCCCGTCCTTCCTCCCGTCCTTGCCGCTGGGGATCGGGCCGGGGCCTCAAAGCGTCCGGAGATTCGACCGGAAACAACAGGAAAGTGGGGGAAACAGAAAATGCAGCTTGCCCTCGACTTCGAACCGGGCCGGACTCGTAACTATCCGACTTGCCGAGAGTATGTGCAGGCGCGCGTGCATCAGCAGAAGTCGCCGCAGAAGGCCATCGCGGCGGACATGGACTACTCGCCGTCGCACCTCTCTCGGAAGCTCTCGCAGCACCCGGACGACTCGGCGCGCTTCACGCTCGACGACCTCGAGACGTACGTCCGCGTCACGGGAGACACCGAGCCGGTGCTGTGGCTGGTCGAGAAGTACTTGGTCAGCGAGCAGAACGACCGCATCGCGGAACTCGAGGCGGAGTTGGCCCGCCTGAAGGGTGTGACGCTCTCGTGATGGTCGCGGACGTTCAGCAGGCCCGTAGGCACTGCGAGAGCGAAGCTGTACTAGGCGCCGCTTTGGGTCGGCGCGGCAGCGTTGCCTTCGTCGGCCGCAGGCTCTCGAGCGATCCGCCGCGCCGCGATGCGCGCCGGCATGGTGAACACGTACGTCAGGAACACCTCGGCGAAATCCACGGCTTCAGCTGCGTCTGCGGGATCCACAGGAGCCATCCCGTGCGCGGCCTCGTTCCCGTCGAGCCGCAGGCTGTGCGCCCACTCCGCGAGAAGCGGCGTGATGCGGCGGCGCTCATTGAGTGCGTCTATGCGCTTGAAGAGGGTCAGCTTCCGGAAGGAATTCCGCTCCGACTCGTCGGTCGACGACACCTCGAGCTGAAGGAGAGTGGCCACCTCAAGAGTCCTCCTCGCCATCAGCACTGCCGCATCCGGGTTCTCGCGTATCGAGCGCTTCGCCTGCAGGAAAAAGTGCGCGACCTCTTGTGGTGTCGAATCGGGTGCGCTTATCGAATCCGCGGTTGGGTACACGCGCAACAGAGACGCGTGGCCGATCGACTCGAGGTTCCTCAGCGGGACCCGGCCGCCAGCCATCGCATCTCGCGCCAAGGCATTCAGCGCGAGTTCGACACACATAGCTCTGCCGCAGCTAGGGCACCTCATGGAAAGAACCCAGTCCTGCTCGGCCCTTCTATCGGTCGGGTCAATCAACGCGTGTCCGAACTGGGTGAACTCGCCGAACACCCCACACGCAGAGTGCGGGCAGGTGGCTGACATGGTGATCAAGGCATGGCCTCGCAGTCCCGTTCGATCGGCAGAGGCGAGGATCGACCAAGCGCTCGCGAGCGGCAACCCGGCGAAGGCCGTCATCGGTCTTGCCGATTCGCTCCCGGAGGACGAGCTGCGCTCGGTCGCGATGTGCGCGCTGCTGCGGCTCGTCGTCGTGCGCCAGCGAGAGCGGCGTAGCCGATGAGCGCTCACCTGGATCGGTGCGCGATCGGGCCGGGGAGGGTGCCGTGAGCCTCGAGGCGCTGACTTGGGCGATGCAGCAGAAGCCGCGCACGGCGACGGAGAAGCTCGTCCTCCTGTCGCTCGCCGACCACCACAACCGGTCCACGGGCCGCTGCGATCCCTCCATGGTGACCATCGCCGAGGAGGCGCTCTGTTCGAAGCGCCAGGCCATCCGGTGCATCGAGTCGCTCGAGCTTCAGGGCTTCGTTCGTTCGATGAAGACGAACGGTTCGCGCACCCGCTACATGCTTCAGACGCCCCCGACCGGTGACACCCACGTCACCGGTGACGCCCATGTCACCGGTGACACCGACGTCACCAGTTCCCCGGAAAGCGGTGACACCCATGTCACCGGTGAGCAGGTACTAACCGGTGACACCCATGACACTGGTCATGCGTCCACCGGTGACACCCATGTCACCGGACCGGTGACACCGGTGTCACCCGAACCAGGAAGTAACCAGGAACTACCCCCCCTAACCCCCCCAGGGGGGAAGTCGCGCTCGAGCGCTCCGTCGGTGACCGCAGGCCGGATCCGGGAGGACTTCCCGGACGTGCCGACCGAGCTCGCGTCGGAGTTCCTGGCGTACCGCAAGCGCAAGGCCCCCCTGACCGAGACCGCCTGGGCCCGGATGGCGGCCGAGATCCGGAAGTCCGGACTCGATCCGCCCGATGCGCTCGGCGAGTGCATGGCCCGCGGCTGGCGCGGGTTCAAGGCGAGCTGGGTGACCGGAGACGACCATGGCCGAAAACCGAACGGCGGCAAGCAGCGCCCCGCAGACCGTGTCCGACGCGCCTGGGAGCAACGCTTCGCGCAGGACGGCTGACTTCTGGGTCCACATGACCCGGATCTTCGGGAACTCGTGGACCTCGCGGTACGGCGACACGGACGACGGCATGTGGGAGTCCGTGATCGCTGGGCTGGGGCGCGACGAGGTCCGCCACGGCCTGCGGCACATGCTCACGGCGTGGACGGACTCGTTCCCGCCGACGCCGGCCCAGTTCCTTGCCGTGGCGCGGATCCCGCTGGCGCACCGGCCCGCGCCGATCCATCGGCAGCTGGCGGCGAAGGCTTCCGATCCGAAGCGGGCGAGGGCGGAGATCGACGCGCTGCGCCGGATGCTCGACTGACCTCACGACGCGCGGCCACGGGCCGCCAGGAGATCGACGATGGCGAACGAACTGACCCTCCGCGGCGTCTCCGCGCAGCTCAGCAGCGTGAACTGCCGGAAGGAGAACCACGGCGACGACAAGGTTCCGGCCGTGGACCTGAAGCTCGAGATGGAGCTGGACGCCGACCAGGTGGCTCAGCTCTGGGGCGGGCTCCCGCTGCAGCTCTGGCACGAGAACAACGAGCGCACGCCGCTGCTCCCGCCCGGGAACGAGATCGCGCTCGGCGAGACGGTGTTCGAGGAGCACCGGGTCGAGATCGGCAACGAGGGCGTCGACGACGACTGGGTCCTGCTCGGGTCCGCGAAGATCTCGAAGGCCCGGATCGTGATCGTCGGCGGCGGCATGGCGAAGGTCACGCTGCGCGTGCAGTCGGACGTCGGCGGGGATCAGACCAGCGAGCTGCACGAGCGCCTGGGCGAGTGGCTCGCCTTCACTTGCCACCCGCGTCAGCAGGACATGGTCGGGAAGGCGGCCGCGGCATGAAGGGCTCGAAGCTCTACCAGCGCGACCTGCGTCCCTGTGACCTGACCGGCGAGAAGCACCGGCTCGTGCTGTACCGGGTGCGCATCGAGCAGTTCGTCGTGGACCAGCGGGCCGCGCAGCGGCAGGTCGGTCTGGGCGCCTTCATGGGCAGTCACGCCCTCGCTGCGGTGCTCGGCCCGGACGAGCCGATGGCGCACGGTACCGGCGAGACGGAGCTGCTGGTGTCGCAGGAAGCGATGCTGGAGCACGCCGTGCAGCTGCTGCTCGCCATGGAGGCGCGGGACCGAGCGAGCCAGCCGGATGTGGACGAGGAGGACGGCGCGTGAGCGGCGAGGTCGTCCGGACGCTCGAGCAGCTTGCGCCGGCCATGCGCCGGGCGTTCACCGATGCGCGTCGCGTGCTCGAGAAGGGCGCCGCGGTCGAGGTGCACGTCCGCCTGTACAAGCGCAGGAAGTCCCGCGAGCAGCGAGGAACGCTGCACCTCTGGTTCGGCGAGATCGCCGAGCAGACGGGCCACACGGCCGCCGAGATCAAGGAACTGCTCTGCCAGGAGTTCCTCGGCTCCGTGGAGACCGAGATCGTCTCTCCGCGAACGGGGGAGGTGATCGTCCGCTCGCGCCGCCGGAGCACGGAGGAGCTCAACCGCGAGCAGTACAGCGAGCTCATGGACCGGGTGTGGGCCTGGGC
>JAZBPF010000548.1:0-2943 GCA_036351515.1 Pseudomonadales bacterium
CACTGCTTTCCCGCCCGGAAGCCTCCGGCGCAGGGCCGCGATCCTGGCCAGCTGAGGCCATCCCCGCCGTGCGCGTCGTCCCCAGCGCGGGCGTTCCGTCCTGCGCCCTCCGTGCCTCGCCGCTCCGTGGGAAGCCGACGCAGTCGGCGATCGCGCACTTCGTGCGCTTCCCACAGGGCCCGTTGGCGCGACGGCCGCAGGATGGCCGAGCGTTCGGGTCGGGCTCGTCGTCCCATAGCTGGGGCGCAAGACGCCGCCAGCCTCTGGAGTCCCGCGAGTGGTCCTGGTGGGGCATCACCGTGGGAAGCCGACGCAGTCGGCGATTCGCGCACTTCGTGCGCTTCCCACAGGGTTCGGTGGCGCGACGGCCGGAAGATGGCCTAGCGATCGGATCGGGCTCGTCGTCCGCTGCGTCGGACGCAGGGGTCCGCCTGCCGATGAGGGCCCTCGGACGGTCGCGAGGGCATGGCTCCGTGGGAAGCCGACGCAGTCGGCGATCCTGCATCCCACACGGGGCTCACGACGCGAGGCGATCGCGCACTTCGTGCGCCTCCCACGCGCCGGCGTTTCTCCGGCGGCCCGGGGTTCGCGCAGGGCTCAGTCGCGCCAGCGCAGGGCGAGGTCCGTGACGTGGGCGAAGAGGGCGGCGAGGAGCCAGGCGGCGATCCAGAGCCAGCCCTGGCCGACGAGGGCCGCGCGGAGAGCGAGGAGCAGCGTGCCTCCCGCCGCGGCGTTGCTCAGGACCCGGGACGGGGCCGGACCGCGCCCGGTGCGCTGGTGGAAGACGATCACCCCCGCACTCTCGAGCACCAGCACGAGCAGGGCGAAGTCGACCAGGCGGCCGGAGAGGACGATCTGTTCGGGATCCAGGATGGCGTGTCCGCGCAGGGCCCCGCCGCCTCCCGGCGGCGGGGCAGGGTGGGGCGAGGTCTCAGGCGGCGGCCGTGCCCGCGGGGGTCGTCTCCTCCGCCCGTTCGCCGGCGCCGGCGGTGCGGCCGATCCCGAACAGATGGCCGAGATCGCGGAAGAAGATGCGCACGTGCGCGCTCGGCCGCGCCTTCACGAGCTCCTTGTTCATGTAGGCCTGCCAGGTGAGGTACTGCACGTCCGGGTCGGCGCACATGGTGACGAAGCGCTCGCGACGCTTGTCGGTGGTGTACCAGAAGCGCTGCATGATCCCGAGGACCCAGAACACCCGGCCATGGAGGCGCAGGAAGCGCTTGCGAGCGAGGCGCAGCGCCTTCGGATCCCCGGTCGCGAGGAATTCCGAGGCGGCCTGGGCGGCGAGCTGGCCGCCGACCATGGCGTAGTAGATGCCCTCGCCCGAGGCGGGAGCGACCACGCCGGAGGCGTCGCCGGCGAGCACGACGTTCTGACCGTCGTCCCAGCGGGGCAGGGGCTTGAGCGGGATCGGTGCCCCCTCGCGCCGCACGGTCTCTCCCGTCAGGCCCGTGAGTTCGCGGAGCTGCGTCACCGAGCGACGGATGGAGAACCCCTTGTGCGCGGTGCCCGTGCCTACGCTGAGCACGTCCCCGTGGGGGAAGATCCAACTGTAGAAGTCCGGGGAGAGATCGCCGCGGTAGTAGATGTCGCAGCGGCTGCCGTCGTAGGACGGGTCGTCCTTCGGGGCCTTCACGATCTCGTGGTAGGCCGCCACGAAGACGCCCTCCTCGGCGAAGGGCACCCGCTGCTTGGCCACGGCCGAGTTCGCGCCGTCCGCACCGATCACGGCCCGCGCGCGGATCCGCGAGAGGGGTCCGTTCCGCCCGGCGCCTTGCGGCCGGTAGTGCACGATGACGTCGTCCCCGGCCTGCTCGAGGCGCTCGAAGGTGCCGTCGCGGCGGACGGCGCCCTCCGAAGCGGCCCGCTCCCGCAGCCACTCGTCGTAGACCTCCCGGTCCACCATGCCGACGTAGCCGCCCTCGATGGGCATGTCCACCTCGCTCGCGCTCGGCGCGACCACCCGGGCACAGTTCGCCCGGGCGACGATGAGGTGGTCGGGGATGTCGAAGTCCCGGATCAGCCGCGGCGGAATGGCACCGCCGCAGGGCTTGATGCGACCGGGCCGGTCGAGGAGCCAGACGCGGTGCCCGCGCCGGGCCAGCTCCGTGGCGGCGGTGGCACCCGCCGGTCCGCCGCCGATCACGGCGACGTCGTAGTCCTCGAGGATCTCCTGGGCACTGCTCATGGCCGTCTCCCGATGCGCCCGCTTCCGTCCTCGGCGGCCGGAGGGCCGCCGTTCCGCTTCCGTTGCTTCAGGTGACCGCGGCACCCGCCGCGGCGAGGGTCTCCACCCGGCTCGGCGCCGGGCCCTCGGTGGTGGCTCCGCGCCCGGCCCAGACGGCCATCCACGCGGCGACCACGAACATCGTTCCCTCGGCGCAGAACACCACGGCGTAGGCCACCGCCGGCGCCTCCACGAGGGCGCGGGTCACGTCGATGGCGACGGTCCCCGCGAAGCCGCCGATGCCGAAGGCCACCGCCTGCGCGGCGCCCCAGAGCCCCATGCGCACGCCCTCGCGGCCGCCGCGACCGGCGCCCACGAGGGTCATCATCGAGCCGATGGCGGCGACGGCGAAGACGCCGTTCGAGAGGCCGAGGGCGAAGACCGCGCCCCGCAGCGGGAAGGTGCCCGCCGCGAACCCGCCCGTGGCGATGGTGGCGAGGGCGAGGGCCGAGGCGACGCAGCCGCCGACGGTCCAGCCGCGCAGCGTGCCGATGCGGTTCGCGAACACCGCGACCAGGAGCATGCCGAGGAGCACGCCGCCGTTCTGGAAGCCCGCGAGCTGCGTCGACTCGCCCGGCGTCATGCCGAACACGGTGCCGGCGAAGGGCTCGAGGATCAGGTCCTGGGCGCTGTAGGCGAGCATCGAGACGAAGATGAAGATCGTGAAGCGCCGCGCCTGGGTCTCCTCCCACACCTCGCGGAGCGCGCGGCGGAAG
>JAZBPF010000549.1:0-7668 GCA_036351515.1 Pseudomonadales bacterium
CTCGGAGGCGGACCTCGACACCGTCTTCCAGACCGGCTCGTTCTTCTACGGCGAGAAGCAGGCGCCGCTGCGGCAGATCATCGCCGCACTCGACGCGACCTACTGCGGGACCGTCGGCGCCGAGTTCATGCACATCGTCGACGAGGCCGAGAAGCTCTGGGTGCAGCAGCGCCTCGAGAGCGTCCGGGCCCATCCGGATTACGCCGAGGACGTGAAGAAGATGGTCCTCGAGCGGCTCACGGCCGCCGAGGGACTCGAGAAGTATCTCCACAATCGCTACCCGGGCACGAAGCGCTTCGGCCTCGAGGGGGGCGAGGCGCTGATCCCCGCGCTCCACGAGTGTCTGCAGCGGGCCGGCTCCCACGGCATCGTCGAGACGGTCATCGGCATGGCCCACCGCGGGCGCCTGAACGTGCTCGTGAACATCCTCGGCAAGCAGCCCGAGGATCTCTTCGACGAGTTCGAGGGCAAGGTGCCCGAGGGCGGTGGCTCCGGGGACGTGAAGTACCACCAGGGCTTCTCCACGAACGTGGTGACCCCGGGCGGCGAGATGCACGTGGCCCTCGCCTTCAACCCCTCGCACCTCGAGATCGCCGGCCCCGTGGTCGAGGGCAGCGTCCGCGCCCGCCAGGACCGGCGTCTGGACTACGAGAACGCGAAGGTGCTGCCGCTGCTCATCCACGGCGACGCGGCCTTCGCGGGCCAGGGCGTGGTCATGGAGACGTTCCAGATGTCCCAGACCCGCGGCTACCGCACGGGCGGGACCATCCACGTCATCATCAACAACCAGGTGGGTTTCACCACGCACCGCCAGGACGACGCGCGCTCCACGGAGTACTGCACCGAGGTCGCGAAGATGGTGCAGGCGCCGATCCTCCACGTGAACGGCGACGATCCCGAGGCCGTGCTCTTCGCCATGCAGCTCGCGGTCGACTACCGCATGGAGTTCCGCAAGGACGTGGTCATCGACCTCGTCTGCTACCGCCGCCGCGGCCACAACGAGGCCGAGGAGCCGGCGAAGACCCAGCCGCTCATGTACAAGACGATCCGCAAGCATGCGACCACGCGCACGCTCTACGCGCGGCGCCTCGCGGAGCAGGGGCTGATCACGGAGGAAGAGGACCAGGCGCTCGTGGACGCCTACCGGGCGGCCCTCGACGAGGGACGCCACGTGGCGCTCTCCCTCGTCCGCGACCCCGACACCTCGCTCTTCGTGGACTGGCGGCCCTACCTCGGTCACCAGTGGACGTCGCCCTGCGACACGCACTTCGAGCTCGACACCTTCCAGCAGCTGGCGGCCCGGCTCCACGACGTGCCCGACGGCTTCGTGCTGCACCGGCAGGTGGAGAAGCTCCTCGACGACCGGCGCCGCATGGCGGCGGGGGCCATGCCCATCAACTGGGGCTTCGCGGAGATCATGGCCTACGCCACGCTGCTCCACGAGGGCCATCCGGTGCGCCTCACGGGGCAGGACAGCGGCGTCGGCACCTTCTCGCACCGGCACGCGGCGTTCCACGACCAGAAGACCGGCAAGCGCTACATCCCCCTGAACCACCTCGCCGAGTGGCCGACCTTCGACATCTACGACTCGCTCCTCTCCGAGGAGGCGGTGCTCGCCTTCGAGTACGGCTACGCCACCACGACGCCGAACGCGCTCGTGCTCTGGGAGGCGCAGTTCGGGGACTTCGCCAACGGCGCCCAGGTGGTGATCGACCAGTTCATCGTCTCCGGGGAGCACAAGTGGCAGCGCCTGTGCGGGCTCACGCTGCTCCTGCCCCACGGCTACGAGGGGGCGGGACCGGAGCACTCCTCGGCGCGCCTCGAGCGCTTCCTGCAGCTCTGCGCCGAGCACAACATGCAGGTGTGCGTGCCCACGACGCCGGCGCAGGTGTTCCACATGCTCCGCCGCCAGGTGAAGCGGCCCCTGCGCAAGCCCCTGGTGGTCATGACGCCGAAGAGCCTCCTGCGCCACAAGCTCGCCGTCTCCTCCCTCGAGGACCTCTGCGAGGGGTCCTTCCAGACGGTGATCCCGGAGATCGACGAGC
This sequence comes from Pseudomonadales bacterium, assembly GCA_036351515.1. GTDB lineage: Bacteria > Pseudomonadota > Gammaproteobacteria > Pseudomonadales > Azotimanducaceae > JAZBPF01. The sequence goes on from JAZBPF010000549.1 coordinate 2,046, forward strand.
TCGATCCGAAGAAGGTGCGCCGGGTCGTCTTCTGCTCCGGGAAGGTCTTCTACGACCTGGTGCAGAAGCGTCGCGAGGAGGAGCTCGAGGACGTCGCGATCATCCGCATCGAGCAGCTCTATCCGTTCCCGGAGGAGGAGCTCGCGGCCGCACTCGCGCCCTACCGGAACGCGACCTCGATCGTCTGGTGTCAGGAGGAGCCCATGAACCAGGGCGCCTGGTATCCCTCCCAGCACCACATGCGGCGCGTGGTGATCGCGCACAACGAGCGCATCTACCTCGAGTACGCCGGCCGGGACGCCTCCGCCTCGCCGGCGGTGGGCTACATGTCGCTGCACCTCGAACAACAGGAGCGGCTCGTCCACGACGCGCTCCACGGCTGAACCGGCGGCCGGCACGAGGCCGGCCCGCTTCGCCTCCTGGCAGGGGAAACACCAGAAGATGAGCATCGAGATCAAGGCCCCGCAGTTCCCGGAATCGGTCGCGGACGGCACCGTGGCCACCTGGCACAAGCAGCCGGGCGAGCCCTGCTCCCGGGACGAACTGCTCGTCGACATCGAGACCGACAAGGTCGTGCTCGAGGTCGTCGCGCCGGCGGACGGAACGCTGGCGGAGATCGTGAAGCAGGAAGGGGACACGGTGCTCTCGGAAGAAGTGCTGGCCCGCTTCGAGGCCGGCGAGGCGGGAGAGGCGGCCGCCCCGGCGCAGCCGAGCGGGGCCGCGGCCCCGAAGACCGGTGCCCGGGAATCGGCGCCGGCGCCCGCCTCGGCGGAGCCGGCCCCGGTCTCGCCGGCGGCCCGCAAGCTCGCGGACGAGCACGGGCTCGACGTCGCCCGGGTCGAGGGCACGGGCAAGGACGGCCGGATCACCAAGGAGGACGTGCAGCGCGCGATCGCCGAGGGGCCGGCGCAGAAGGCCGCCCCGGAGCCGGCCCCGGCCCCCCGTGCCGAGGCCCCGGCCCGGCCCGCCGCCGAGAGCGCGCCGGGCCCCGATCTCTCCCGCATCCCCGGCGTCGGCGTCGAGAGCGGCGACCGGCCGGAGCGGCGCGTGCCCATGACGCGCCTGCGCGCCAGCATCGCCCGCCGCCTCGTCGAGGCGCAGCAGACCGCGGCCATGCTCACCACCTTCAACGAGGTGAACATGAAGCCGATCATGGAGCTGCGCGCGCGCTACAAGGACGACTTCGAGAAGGCGCACAACGGCACGCGGCTCGGCTTCATGTCCTTCTTCGTGCGCGCTGCCACGGAGGCGCTCAAGCGCTTCCCGGCGGTGAACGCCTCCATCGACGGCTCGGACATCGTCTATCACGGCTACTACGACGTCGGCGTCGCCGTGGGCACGGACCGCGGCCTCGTGGTGCCCGTGATCCGCGACGCCGACGGCCTGTCGCTGGCGCAGATCGAGGAGCGCATCCGCGCCTACGGCACCAAGGCGCAGGAAGGGAAGCTGTCCCTCGAGGAGATGGCCGGCGGCACCTTCACGATCTCCAACGGCGGCGTCTTCGGCTCGCTCATGTCGACGCCGATCCTGAACCCGCCGCAGACGGCGATCCTCGGCATGCACAAGATCCAGGACCGGCCCATGGCCGTGGACGGGCAGGTGCAGATCCTGCCGATGATGTATCTGGCCCTTTCCTACGATCACCGGCTCATCGACGGCTCCGAGGCCGTGCGCTTCCTCGTGACCATCAAGGGGCTGATCGAGGAGCCCGCGCGCATCCTGCTCGAGATCTGACCCCGGGCCCCGGCGCGCCGCGCCGGCCCCGCATCGCATCCGGACCCCTGAGGAGTCCCCATGGCTGACAAGTACGACGTGATCGTCATCGGCGCGGGCCCGGCGGGCTACCACGCCGCGATCCGTACGGCCCAGCTCGGGCTGAAGACGGCCTGCATCGACAAGGAAGTGGACAACGACGGCAAGCCCGCCCTCGGCGGCACCTGCCTGAACTGGGGCTGCATCCCCTCGAAGGCGCTCCTCGACGCGAGCCACAAGTTCGTCGAGGCGAAGGAGCACTTCGGCGACATCGGCATCAAGGCCACGGGCGTGAAGGCCGACGTGCCGAAGATGATCGAGCACAAGGCCGCGATCGTGAAGAAGCTCACGGGCGGCGTCGCCGGGCTCTTCAAGGCCAACGGGGTGGAGAACCTGCACGGTACGGGCAAGCTCCTCGCCGGCCGGAAGGTCGAGTACACGCCGGCGAAGGGCCAGGCGAAGGTGCTCGAGGCGGAGCACGTGATCCTCGCGCCGGGCTCCGTGCCCGTGCAGATCGAGCCTGCCCCCATGGACGGCGAGTACGTCGTGGATTCCAAGGGGGCGCTCGAGTTCGAGAGCGTGCCGAAGAAGCTCGGCGTGATCGGCGCCGGGGTCATCGGCCTCGAGCTCGGCAGCGTCTGGAACCGCCTCGGCTCCGAGGTGGTGCTCCTCGAGGCCCTCGAGGACTTCCTGCCCATCGCCGACCGGCGCATCGCCGGCGACGCCCTGAAGCTGTTCGAGAAGCAGGGGCTCGACATCCGCCTCGGGGCGCGCGTGACGGGCACCGAGCGCAAGGGCAAGAAGGTCCACGTCACCTTCAAGGACAAGGAAGGGGAGCAGACCCTCGAGTTCGACCGGCTCATCGTGTCCGTGGGCCGCCGGCCCTACACGGAAGGGCTGCTCGCGCCGGACAGCGGCGTGAATCTCGACGAGCGCGGCTTCGTGTACGTGAACGACCTCTGCGCGACGGACGCGCCCGGCGTCTACGCCGTGGGCGACGTGGTCCGCGGCCCCATGCTCGCCCACAAGGGCATGGAGGAAGGGCTCATGGTCGCCGAGCGCATCGCCGGCAAGAAGCCCCTCGTGAACTACGACGCGGTCCCCTCGGTGATCTACACGCATCCGGAGATCGCCTGGGTCGGGCGCACGGAGGACGAGCTGAAGAAGCAGGGCGAGGACTACCGCGTCGGCAGCTTCCCCTTCGCCGCGAGCGGTCGCGCCATGGCGGCCAACGATACGGAAGGCATGGTCAAGATCGTCGCCGACGCGGAGACGGATCGCATCCTCGGCGTGCACATCCTCGGGCCCCAGGCCTCCGAGCTCATCGCCCAGGCGGTGATCGCCATGGAGTTCAGCGCCAGCGCCGAGGACCTCGGCCTCACCATGTTCGCCCATCCGACCCTGTCGGAGGCCGTCCACGAGGCGGCCATGGGCCTGCACGGCCACGCCATCCACATGGCGAACCGCAAGCGGCGCTGAGTGCGCCGCCACTCCACGCCGGCCGCCGCGGGGGCGGCGGCCGGTGTCCACCACAGACGGGAAGGCACATGAACCTGCACGAGTACCAGGCGAAGGACCTCTTCCGCCAGTACGGCTTGCCCGTGTCCACGGGTCACGCCGTCGACACGCCGGAAGAGGCGGTGGAAGCCGCGAGGACCATCGGCGGCGAGCGCTGGGTCGCGAAGGCCCAGGTGCACGCCGGCGGCCGCGGCAAGGCGGGAGGCGTGAAGCTCTGCGACTCCCTGGAGGAGGTGCGCGCGTTCGCCGAGCAGTGGGTCGGCAAGCGCCTCGTGACCTTCCAGACCACCGCCGAGGGTCAGCCGGTCAGCAAGATCTACGTGGAGTCCCTCACGGACATCGCGACGGAACTCTACCTCGGCGCGGTCGTGGACCGCGGCACGCGGCGGGTGGTCTTCATGGCGTCCACGGAGGGCGGCGTGGAGATCGAGAAGGTCGCCGAGGAGACGCCGGAGAAGATCCTCCGCGCGGTGATCGATCCGGCGGTGGGTGCGCAGCCGTACCAGGGGCGCCAGCTCGCCTTCGACCTGGGCCTGACGGGCGCGCAGATCAGGCAGTTCACGGACCTCTTCCTCGGCCTCGCGAGGCTCTTCGAGGAGCTCGACTGCTCCCTGCTCGAGATCAATCCGCTCGTGGTCACGGCCGAGGGGAACGTCCACTGCCTCGACGCGAAGATCAACATCGACGGCAACGCCCTCTACCGGCAGCCGAAGCTCCGGGAGCTGCGCGATCCCTCGCAGGAGGACGAGCGCGAGGACCACGCGGCGCAGTTCAACCTCAACTACGTGGCGCTGGACGGGAACATCGGCTGCATGGTCAATGGCGCCGGCCTCGCCATGGGCACCATGGACCTCGTGAAGCATCGCGGCGGCCAGCCGGCGAACTTCCTCGACGTGGGCGGCGGCGCCACGAAGGAGACCGTCGGCGAGGCCTTCAAGATCATCCTCTCCGACGAGAACGTGAAGGCGGTGCTCATCAACATCTTCGGCGGCATCGTCTCCTGCGTGACCATCGCCGACGGCATCATCGGCGCCGTCGAGGAGGTGGGCGTGAAGGTGCCCGTGGTGGTGCGCTTCGAGGGGAACAACGCCGAGAACGGCCGCAAGCGCCTGGCGGAGTCGGGTCTCAACATCATCGCCGCGGAATCGCTGACCGACGCAGCGGACAAGGCCGTGGCGGCAGCGCGAGGAGGTGCCGCGTGAGCATCCTGGTCGACGAGAACACGAAGGTCATCTGCCAGGGCTTCACCGGCTCCCAGGGCACGCTGCACTCCGAGCAGTCCATCGCCTACGGCACGAAGATGGTCGGCGGCGTGACCCCCGGCAAGGGCGGCACGAAGCACCTGGACCTGCCGGTCTTCGACACGGTGCGCGACGCCGTGCGCGAGACCGGGGCCACCGCGTCGGTGATCTACGTGCCGGCGCCCTTCTGCAAGGACTCGATCCTCGAGGCGGCGGACGCCGGCGTCGAGCTCATCGTGTGTATCACCGAGGGCATTCCCACCCTCGACATGCTCGCCGTGAAGGCGAAGCTCGACACGATGGAGGGGGTGCGCCTGGTCGGGCCGAACTGCCCGGGCGTGATCACGCCCGGGGCCTGCAAGATCGGCATCATGCCGGGCTCGATCCACAAGCCCGGGAAGGTCGGCATCGTCTCCCGCTCCGGGACCCTCACCTACGAGGCCGTGAAGCAGACGACGGACAAGGGCTTCGGCCAGTCCACCTGCGTCGGCATCGGCGGGGATCCGATTCCGGGGTCGAACTTCATCGACATCCTGGGGCTCTTCCAGGAGGACCCGGCCACCGAGGCGATCGTCATGGTCGGCGAGATCGGCGGCACGGCGGAGGAGGAGGCGGCGGCCTTCATCAAGGCCCACGTCACCAAGCCCGTGGTCGGCTACATCGCCGGCGTCACCGCGCCTCCGGGCAAGCGCATGGGCCACGCGGGCGCCATCATCGCCGGCGGCAAGGGCACCGCCGCGGAGAAGTTCGCGGCCCTCGAGGACGCGGGCGTGCGGACCGTGCAGTCGCTGGCCGACATCGGCGACGCCCTCGCGGAGGTCACGGGCTGGTCCTGACCGGCGCCGTCCCTCGCGCTCCCCGACGCCCGCACCGGTGCTCCGGTGCGGGCGTCTTCGTCTCCGGGTCTTGAAAGCACCCGGCGCCGGCCCTATTCCCGCCGGGTCCGCCATCCAGGGAGGCTCCTCCATGTCCGCAGAGACCACCGGCGACGCCAGCCGCGAGAAGGTGACCCTCGGCTTCGAGACCGAGGCGAAGCAGCTCCTGAAGCTGATGATCCATTCCCTCTACTCGAACCGGGAGATCTTCCTGCGCGAGCTCGTCTCCAACGCCTC